>JAKEEV010000771.1 GCA_022616395.1 Planctomycetia bacterium
GACGCGCAAGCGGCGGGCGAAATACACATCACGCGGAGCGTGATGACTACTCTGAAAACCGCCTCGGCAAGGCGGGACTACTCAATCGGTTCCTCCCTTGCGCTGGCAGTTCCACACAAGTCCGCTTGGGCTGGCCGTGCTGGTCACGCTGGCGAATGCCGCCAAGCCGGTCACGGTGGACGACTCCGCGTACCTGATCTTCGCCCGGCACATCTTCGCGCACCCGCTTGACCCCTACGGTTTCTCCATCTTCTGGTACGCGCAACCCGAACCGGCAATGGAAGTCGTGTGCCCGCCCGTTGTTCCTTACTGGCTGGCGCTGGGCATGCGATTATTCGGTGAACATATCGGCCTGTTGAAGTTGTGGCTGTTTCCGTTTGTGTGGTTGTTCACGTGGTCGCTCAGCGCGCTGCTCAGGCGATTCACACGCGGAGCGGAACACTTCGCGCTTCCGCTACTGGTACTTTCGCCCGCGATCTTGCCCGCGGTGAACCTGATGCTCGATGTGCCGGCCGTGGCGCTGGCTCTGGCATCGGTGGAACTGTTCATCCGCGCCACGACTCGCCGCGATAGTGTCTCAGTTCGCGCTTCTGTAGCCGGCCTCTGTGAGGCCGGTCTTTCTGTCAAACCGGCCTCACAGAGGCCGGCTACAAACAAACTCAGACACTTCCGTAGCAACTGGTGGCTTGCGCTTGTCGCGGGGCTTGTCGGAGCGCTCGCGATGCAGACGAAGTACACCGCGTTCGTTGCGCCCGCTGCCATCGCGTGGTATGGGCTAACACATCGGCGCATCGCGCTCGGCGCTGTGGCGGTGTGTGCGGCGGTGATCGCATTCGTGGCGTGGGAGTTGTTGCTGGTGGCGAAGTATGACCGTTCGCACTTCTGGGTGAACGCGATGTACGCGACTTCAACCGGAGGAACACTCCTCGGCTCTGTTCGAGCAAAGCTGGAACTGGCACCGATGCTCGCCGGGCCGCTTGGTTGCCTGGCGGTGGGCGTGGGATTGCTCGCACTGTCGGTGCTGCGTGTTTCGCGGAGGTGGGTCGCGGGTATTGCGAGTGTCTGGAGCATCGGGTTTGTGCTCGTCTGTACTCTCCCGCTTCGCTGGACGGTCATTCACGCCCCTCTGACGGCCGCGACCATCTTCTGGCAATTCGCCGGCGTGCTGTGGGTTGTCGCGGTGTTGGCGTGTGCGCGTGTGCTGGTCTTCCGGGTGAAAAGCGGATTGAGTGTGCGATGGAACCCCGACACTCTGTTCCTTGTGGGCTGGCTCTTCATCGAAATTGGAGCGGCTCTGGCCCTCACACCATTCCCCGCGGCTCGACGCGTGATCGGCGTGACGCTTGTAATGGGTTTGATCGCCACCCGAGCAACTCATCGAATCGGTGTTCTGGCTCGCGACCGAAGACCCCCGCGGTGGCTTCTGCCGCTTGGAATCGCTGTCGGTGTTTGCGTGGCTGCAATCGACACGCTCGATGCTTTCCCCGAGAAGTGGTGCGCGGAGCAGTCCGCGAACATCACCCACACTCGACCGCCAAACTCGACCGTGTGGTATGTCGGGCACTGGGGCTTTCAGCATTATTGCGAGCAGGCGGGAATGAAACCGCTGATCCCGAAGCAAACCATCGCGCGGACTGGTGATTTCCTCGTGATGCCAGTTTACCCGAACACCGAGGGCTTCCATCGCCCGTATGCGGGCTTTGATGTGGTTCATCCGCCGGAATGGGCTGCGGAAGTTGTTGCGGAGTTCGCGTGGGATGACTGGCTTTCGGCCAAGACCGTGCCGAACTTCTACGGCGGAACGGACCCGATCATGGGACGCGACCACCCGCGCCTTCGCGTGCGCGTCTACCGACTGCGGTCATCAGTCATCAGTTTCCAGCAAGCGTGGTGAACACCGATGACTGATGACTGATGACTGTTCACTGACAACTGATTACCGATCACTAATCGCTAGCGCCGGTATGCCCGTGCGGTGCGCAAGCCATCCTTGCCTTCGTATTCCCAGAGGATCTCGCCGGACGAATCGACTTCGATTACGCGGCCGGTCTGGCCGTAGTTGAGCATCGTGATGAGCGTGTTGCCGTTGGGCAAGCGCTGGCAGGAGTTGGCGTTGTTCACATCGTACTTCCAGCCGGCCTTACCGGTCTTCAAGTCGTATTCGACCACCCGGTTGTATTCGCACACCAGGATCTTGTCATCGCCGATCACGTCCATCGAGTGGTAGGTTTGGATGATCCCCAGATTCAGCGGCTTGGCCTTCGGCACCAGTTCCAGGGCCACCGCGATATGCTCAAACGCGCCAGTCTGAAGCACGGGCTTGGCCAAGCCGTCCTTCCCATCGACACGGAAGCAGTTCGCTGGCCGTGTCTGGGTCACGAAGATCACGTCGCCGTTGGGCAACCTCCGCCCGCTCATGATGTCGTATTGTTGCCGCTGGAACTGCCACACTTGCTTCATGTCCTTGTCGTACTGAATCACTTGATTGCGGCAGACAACGACCATCCCCCCTTTGGGGAGCAGGTCGATACTCAGCGGCTGGCTGATGCTGGTTGTCTTGATGATCTTGCCGGTGGCGTCTCGCTCGGTGATCCGGTTGCCATTCTGCTCCGCGATCAGGTAGTTGCCGTTGGCGAGTTTCTTCACGTCCGAGGGGTAACCAAGTTGGTTCACGCCGGTCCCGCCGATCCTTCCCTTCTCTTTCAAGTCCGGGCCGAGTGTGATGATTTGGTAGATGCCATAGCCGCGGTAGTCGTACTCGATGATGTCGGTGTAACCGGTGATGCGGGGTTTGAAATCGAACTTCACCAGGTCGATGTCCTTCTCTTTGGTTTTCCACCACCCGGCCCAGGCGTTCTTGGCCTTCGTGAGTGAATCCGCCGACTTTCCGAAGCTGGCGTTCGCCGGTTTATCCTTCCCGGCCATCTGGAGGAGCAACTCTTCGAGTTGCCAGATACGTCCGCGATGGATGTTCGGAATGGTTTCGATCAAGTCGGGCACGAATTCCTTCTCGCGGGTGGTCATGAGTAGCGACCACAGCCCGCGGAACTTCGCGTCGGCATCGGTTTCCTTCCGCACCGCCTCCTTGACGAGCGGATATGCTTCCTTGATGCGGATGCGCTCGTCGGGCGGGCCACCCTCGGTAAGAGCCACATATGCGGCCGACCGACGCGCCACGGATTTGTCCGTCAGAGCCTTGATGAGCGCTGGGTCCGGTTTGCCATCGACCACGGCCATCGCGATCAGCCCCAGACGAATCTCCTCGGCCACTTCATCGGTATCGGCCAGCGGCAAAAATCCGATCAACACCGCGACCGCGTCCTTCGGCTTGAGCTTGACGATCGCGCGCACCGCAGCCGCGGCCACCAGCGAGTGAGGCACCTTTTCCATTCGTCGAAGTGTCAGCCGCGCGCGGTAAGCGATTTCCGGGTCTGGATTGCTCGCGGCTGCTTTGAGTGGCCCTATCGCGGCCGAGCCGTATCGTTCGATCTCCTCGGCGGCTTGCAAGCGTTCCTCGAAGTCATCCGCGCCGAACCGCTGAATGATCTCGCCCATCTTGCTCTGATCGGTGTCGCTGAGGGTGCGAATCTTCAAGTATTCCATCAGCGGACCGGCTTCGTCGGGAGACAAACCGACTTGCTTGAGAGCGTCCGTGTCGCTCATTTGCGTCCCGACAGGAGCCGGTCCACCCGGCACCGGGCGAACAGGCTGCCGCTTGATAAGCGGCGGTGGATTGACAGGGATCGGGTCTTCAGCCGCAACGGGCATCAGGACCAGAGCGGCAAACAAGAGGGCAAGAGCAAACGGCATCCTGAATCGCATGGCGGTCTCCCGTCGCGGAGAGGGCAATTCGAGTACCTTCCTAATCTACGCACTCCCCCACCGCGCGGGAAAGGCTTTTCCAGAGCGCAAACGCTCAATCCCAAATCTTCGGTTTTTTGGGCGGTTCCGCTCCTTTCTGCTCCAGTTCCTTGATCTGCCTTTTGTTGAGCAGCGGCATACTCGGTCCTGAAGGCGCTCCCTGCACCTTCTCCCAAAACTCGATCTGACGCTTGATGTCTGCTTCCTGTTCTCGCAGTTCCGCAATGCGTTTGCTGTAGTCGCCATCCGTCCGGCGTTCGTAACTCTTGCGGAGTTCTTCGGTAGCGGCCAGCAGTTTCCGGAAACCCTTGAGCACCCGTTCGCTCACTTCGGCGTTGAGTTCTTCGGGAGTCGGGAGTTGGTTAAATGGCAACGGCTGGGTGTTCTTGGCGACCAGCGGACCCACCGCACACATCAGAACAACAGACGACAGACTTGAAGACACGATCATGGTATCACCCTCCAAAGACGTTCTCGATTTTACCTCATGACACAGGCAGATCACGCGAGATGATCCAGCGACTGGAAGTATCCGGGGGGCACAACGTAGGCAGGCCCCAACGGATAATTCATCCCCCCTACAAGTAAGTCCCCGAGGTTCCAGATCGCCTCCATGGCGTCCTGTTGAGCGAGGACAACAGCGTGCCGATTCTGGTAGTCAGCGGTGTATGCAAATAGGCTCGCTGCGACATTCGTCAGCTTTGCGTAGTAGGCATCACCAAACGCTTTCCAGCCCGGTTGTTCGGCTGGTGGTGCCACCACTTCCTTCAGCCGAATGTCCGTGAGGAGTTCAAAGAGGCCATCGTAAGCGGCCATTTTCTCCTTGACGCGGACGAGCATTGTAGCCAACCCGGCGGCATTCGCGTTGTATTTCGTAATCGCGGTTGCCATTGTGAGAGTGGCTGGGTTGAATTGCTCCGGTGCTGGTGGGATCGCGCCAGGTGTTATCGCACCGACCACCGTTGCCGCCCCTTGGAAAATGTTCCCAGCGAAAGTCACCGCCACAGCCGTCGAATCGGCGACTGCAATGGCGTCATAAGCCACCCCGCCAACCTCATACGCGAACGACGCTCCAAACAGTTGGCCCTGAGTGAACAACGCGACTGGCGCGGTCACGGCTTCTTCGAGGAGGACTGGTTGGCCGTTGACTGTGAAGTTCAAACCGAAAATTGCAACCCGTTGTGACGCTTGGTTTGGATCCACTGAACCATCGAGGTAATTAAACGTCCCACTGGCGTAGGCACCGTCGGACAGTGTGAAGTTGAAAGGAGTAACGGTCGGCATCTCGCGGGCGTCCAGATACTCAACTTGTGGACGGAAAGTAACAGCCATTAGTTACCTCCTGATCGTTGATATGACAGCCACTGATCAGCGGCAGTTAGATTGTTCTGATGGGTTGGAGATTGTCAAACTATTTCTCGCAAACTTCACCCCGCCGACACGCGATCACCTTTGCCTTTACCTCCTTTCTGAACCAGCCGCATCCGACTTGACGTGGCACGTCGGCGTTGGCATACCTCGGTTGCAATGCGCGAGATTGTGTGTAACGAGGACCAGGAGCATGGCCGCGCGCCGAACAGTTCCGCACAGGCGTCGCATCGCGGCGAGTGTGAGCTTGTGCGTCTTTGCGCTGACCGGCTGCGCGACCGCGCCGCCACTGGATAACCCCGTGCTTGTTCGGCAGGCCGAATATATCGAAAACCCTGTGTTGGTCTCTCCCGGTCAACCGACCGCTTCCTCTTACCAGGAAGTGTTCGAGAAAGTTCTCGACGTACTCGACGATTACTTTGAGTTGCAGACGCCCAACCCCTACGATGGGCGAATCACCACAAAACCGCGGATCGCGCCGGGCTACGAGCAGTTCTTGAAGCCGGGCAACCCGGACCCGCGTCAGCGATTGCTCGCCACTTTCCAAACCATCCGGCAAACGGCCACCGTGGTGATTCGAGCTGGAGACCGCGGAGGGTATCTTGTGGAAGTGGTGGTCGAGAAGGAGCTGGAAGACGTGGCTCGGCCGTCTCGGGCCACCATCGGCAACGCGGTCTTCCAGGAAGCTCCCACGGTTGACCGGCAACTCGAAGTGGTCAGCCCCGAAACGACGGTGGACCGAGTGTGGTTCAAGGTCGGCCGCGATTACGCCTTCGAGCAAGAGATTCTGCGGCGAATCCGCATGTGTAAGTAGGCCCGCCGAGCCGAGGCGGGCGTGTTTTCAGAGCCGCGACCGTCAGGGAGCGGTTACGCAAGATCGCTCCCTGACGGTCGCGGCTCTGATTCGTGCCGCTCGGCAAGCGGCACCTACCAAAAGACCGTCAGGGAGCGGTTACGCAAGATCGCTCCCTGACGGTCGCGGCTCTGATTCGTGCCGCTCGGCAAGCGGCACCTACCAAAAGCGTGTCATGGCGGAGCGGGGGTTACGACTGAGGTTGGGGGTGTTCATGGGCGCGACGCTCGCCGCGCTCGCGGGCCTCGTCGTGCTTTTTGGAGGCGCTCCGAGACTCTTCTCCTCCGATGCCCGGTACACGATTCTCTTTCCCGAAGCGCCCGGCATCGGTCCCGGTACACCGATCCGCAAGTCTGGCGTTCGCATCGGTCAGGTTACCGAACTCGATCTCGACCCGGTCAGCGGGCAAGTCCGGGTGCGAATCACGGTGGATCGCAAGTACCTCCCGCGCAAAAGTGAAGAAGCTCACATCACCCGCGGACTTCTGAGCGGGGATACGGCCGTGGACTTCCTCCCCAAACTCGATGCCGCCGGTCAACCACTTCCGCGTGAAGACGAGTGGCCACCCGGTAGCGAAATTCCCGGCGTACCGCCCATCACGCCCCGAAGTCTCCTCAACCCCGCTGCCAGCGCGCTGGTCAACGCTCAGGAATCGCTCGACCGCATCACGAGAGCATTCGCGAAACTTGAAGCAGTCGCGCCGAGGCTCGAAGCAGCCGCGGACGAAGCGACCGGCATGTTCAAGGACGTGCGCGGATTCATTCCGGAGTTACGAAAGACCAACGCGCAGATTCAGAACTTAATTGGCACCGATACAACTCGCCCGCCCGGTCCTAACGGAGTCGTGCAGGCGGGATTTGTCACCGCGCAACCGCCCGAGCCAGGCGAGCCGAATCTCAAGGCGCTCATCCGAGACGCACAGGAGGCACTCCGGTCGATCAAGCCCGCGGTCGATGACATCCGGCTGGCGATTCGCCGGATTGAACCTGATGTGGTGGCCACCGTCAACGGCGCGAAGCAGGCGATGGAGAGTATCAACGACGTTCTCTCGCCGGACAATCGCAAGCAGTTCGCCGAGTTGCTCAAGAACATGAACAGCGTCGCGACCACCATCGTGAAGTTCTCGACAGCTCTGGCAACGCTTCTGGATCAGGCCGAGAAGATGCTCAAGAACGTCGACGGCCGCGTCACCGATATCGGGTTGATCGTCGGGGATATTCGGGCTGTGACCAAACCACTCGCAACGCGCGCGGAAGCCATCGTGAAATCCGTCGCCGATGCCGCGGACGACCTGGGCAAGACCCTGGCCGATGCGCGCCTGATCCTGGCGACATTCGCCCGCGAGAACGGCACGATCCAGAAACTCCTCAGCGACCCGGCGGTGTATCGCAATCTGGACGATGCGGCTGGGTCGTTGGCCCGAATCCTCGCGCGAGCCGAGAAGATCGCACGCGACCTGGAAGTGTTCGCCGATAAAGTCGCGCGCCGACCGGAACTCATTGGCATCGGCGGCGCTCTGCGGCCAAGCGCGGGACTCAAGGAAGCCCCCGGAGCGCCGAGCTTCCGTCCAGACTGGCCGCCCGCGTCGAGCGCTCGGCCTTTCAGCGGCCCGGACTGGCTCGAACCGACTTCTCCTGCCCCTCCCCCACCCGTTCAGGGCTATCCCCCGCGCCCGTGAACCCGTTCCCTCAGTTCAACGTACCGACTAAAGCGAACTTCACGTTTGTGGAGCGTCCGAACGAGCCGCGACCGCAAGGGAGCGGGTTGTTTTTATGGACCGCGGGCCTCTGGCCCGCTCTTGAGCGGCCGGGACGGCCGCGGTCCAGACAAGACTCCGCTCCCTTGCGGTCGCGGCTCGTTAAAACATGCTCCGAGCAACCCGCCCGCTGCCATCTCAAAGGCGCAACCGTAGAATCGCCGGAGAGACGCGGGTGGCGGGAACACCGGATGGCGATAACTCTCGGCGAGTTGCAGCAGCGAATTCGCGACCTGTTCGGCGCAAAAGACGACCGGCGGGGCGTGGAAGGCACATTCATGTGGTTCATGGAAGAGGTGGGCGAGTTGTCTGCGGCTCTGCGTGACCGCACCGACCAAGATAACCTCGCGCTGGAGTTCGCCGACGTACTCGCGTGGCTGGCAACGCTCGCCAACATCGCCAACGTCGATTTGGATGATGCGATCCAAAAGAAGTACGGCTCGGGGTGCCCGAAATGCAAAGCGACACCCTGCGTATGTGGCGCGGCAAAACCGTAAAAGAGACCTAACCCCCCTTCCCTTTTAGGAAGGGGGAGTATTCACCCTCCCCGTTGAGGGGTCGCTTCGACAGTCGAGACTCTTCATGTCCACCGCGGCCACTTTCCGACACACACTCGCGGCCGCGTTCGCTCTTCTGATGATGGCCGCGCCCGCGCTTGCGCGCGACAAGGTGAAAATCACCGGCGTGCGAGTGGGGTTCCCGCCTGGGACAGATTCGCAGGCTCCTCATGTCTCCAAGTTCGCGACGTGGGCACCGGTGTTCGTTGATCTCGAAATTACCGGAGACATCACCGAACCGGCCGAAATCCTGATCGAAGCGCCCGACCCGGATGACTTCACCACCACGCTCTCGGTGCCGGCACAGCTCACGAGTGCAAAGCCCGGAACCACACTTGCGGGCGGTGAGTATGGCCCGCTGGGTTACCTTCGACCCTCCGGCGGTTCCGGTGAAATTACAGTCACCGTGCGCACAACAAGCGGAACACCGCTCTCCGAGCCGTTCCGATTGCGTTCACTCCGACCACGCGAACCGCTTACGTACCTGGTTCTCTCGACGGGTGGCAAGCCCGCGGGTTTTGAATTACCCAAAGCAACGAGCGCTGGCGCGGACCCCGGTTCGCTGCGCGGAGGGCGAATCGAGTTAGCGAGCATCACGAAGGCCTCGGAGTTGCCCGACCAGTGGTTCGGCTATTCCGCGGCCGATCTCGTTGTGGTGTGTACCGGCTCCGCTTCCGAAGACTTCTTGAAGAAACTCTTCGGCCCTCCGGGTATTGCGGACCAGCGCAAGCAGGATGCCTTTCTTGAATGGGTGCGCAGAGGGGGAAGAGTTGTGGTGTCGCTTGGCGCAAACGCGCAACTCGCGCGCGAACTTCCGGCACTCCAGGCGCTGATTCCATACTCGCTGAAGCCAGACTCGCCCGCGCGCGAAGTGAAGCAAGCCGCCGCGGTTCAAACGACTGCGATTAATGGCGCGCTCGTCGCGAAGGGCGGACCGTTCCTGATGGCGAATCTCATCCCGCAACCCTCAAAGTCCAGCCGCGTACTGATTTCTGCGAACCGCTCGCCCAACGACAAGGAAAAGGACACGCTCGCGGCTCAGTGGGCGTTCGGTTTGGGGCGTGTGACAGTGATCGGCTTTGACCTCGACCGCGCTCCGTTCGCGGACTTCGCCCAGCGCCCGGAGTTCTGGGACTGGGTTCTGCGTGAATGTGGCTCAGCTCGCGCCTCTGCCGGAGGTGATGGGAAACCGCGCCCGCCCGGCATCCTGACCGAAGACGAGGACGAAGCCGCGGTCGCCATCCGAACGCACAACGACACCTTCGACGGCGTGCCGGTGATTTCCTTCGGCTGGGTGGCGATGCTCATCGTGCTCTACATTCTTCTGATCGGGCCAATCGAATACTTCTTCCTGAAGCGCGTGCTTGGCCGGCTGGAACTGACGTGGATCACCTTCCCAATCATCGTGCTGACGGTCAGCGTGCTTGCGTATGTCTCCGCGACGGCGGTGAAGGGCCGCGAGATGAAGGTGAACAAGGTCGATGTGGTGGACATCGACCTTGCATCGGACCGCATTTATGGAACAACATGGTTCACGATCTTCAGCCCGCGCACCGACACCTATTCCATCAGCGTGACTCCCGGCGACGGGTGGACCGCGAACACGCAAACGAGCGGAACGGTCGTTGAGTGGATCGGAGCGCCTCGCGGAGGACGCGGAAGCCTCGTGCGTCGGCGATACAGTGTCCACTCAGATGGCGCAACCATCGCCGATGGCCTGGAGAACGTGCCCATTCAAGTGTGGTCCACGAAGGCGTTCTCCGCGAACTGGTCGGCCCAATTGAATTCGCTCTCCGGTTCAAAGCCACTCGTCGACTCGACGCTCGAACACCCAGCGGGCGACCGCACGAAGGTCGTCGGCTCGTTCACCCATCACCTGCCGGTCCCCGCGCTCGTCGACTGCGTCGCGTTCTACGCGGGTCACGCATACCCACTGCCCGGCGAAGTGATCGTCAACGGCGCTCGCGTGCGGCTGGTGCTCGATCAACCGGTGCCCGCGACTCAGTGGCTCCAGACAAAGGGGCAGTTGGACGAACTCCTGAGGCGCGTGCAGATGTTCGCGGAACGCTCTGGTCAGAAGGGCGCTCAGAAGACGCAGCAACAGCCGCTGTTTACCGGCCCGCTTCCGATGTGGGGCGTGCTGTTCCATGAAGCCGCGTTGCGGAAAGACGAGGGCGTGATTCCGAGAAACGCCTCACTTCGACGACTCGACCAGACATGGAGGCTCTCGCCCGACAATCGCGAAGAGGTCATCATCGTCGGCCGGGTCGCGCCTCCTCTGGGTTCCGCGGAAGACGTACTGAGCGGCCCGAACTCGCCCTCGACATTGTGGATCAAAGCGCTTCCCGCAAGTGGAGAAGCGCGACCGAAGATCACCGGCACCGCCCGTCAGGAAACATGGGTGCGGTTCTACCTCCCAGTCAAGTGAGACAACGAGCGAACCGTGCGAAGTCGTGGAGTTGAATATGATTTTCGGGTGTTCAGCCCGAAGGGCTGGGACAACATAGCCCAGGGCAACGCCCTGGGAAAGCAAACGAAATGAACCGGCAGCCTGAAAGGCTGCGACACAGAAACTTGTCCCAGGCTTTCAGCCTGGAAAGAAAAATGCCACAAACCCAGGGCGTTGCCCTGGGCTATGTTGTCCGACCCCTTCGGGGTCAAGAGCACCAAGGCTACCATGATCGAATGTCGCGATCTGACGAAGAAGTACAACGAGCTGTTCGCGGTGGACCGGCTTTCGCTCAAGCTGGAGCCGGGCGACGTGTACGGCTTCATCGGCCCCAACGGTTCGGGCAAAACCACCACCATGAAGATGCTCGCCACGCTGCTGAACCCCAGTTGGGGAGAGGCGACCGTCTGCGGGCACTCGATCTACACCGGCTCGAAGGAAATTCGCCGGGCCATCGGCTACATGCCCGACTTCTTCGGCGTCTACGACGACATGAAGGTGACGGAATACCTGGAGTTCTTCGCGGCCGCGTATCGCATTCAAGGCGAAGAGCGCCGAAAGAAGGTGGAGCAGGTTCTCGATTACGTTGACCTCGGCTACAAGCGCGATGCGCTGGTCACGAGCCTCAGTCGCGGAATGACTC
>JAKEEV010000089.1 GCA_022616395.1 Planctomycetia bacterium
GCATCGCGCGGTCGATGGCGTTCCAGGTTGCCACCGGGTCGTTACCGTCGATAGTTTCGGCCCGGATGCCGTAAGGAATCGCACGATCCGCGACCGGTCGGTGCGTGTGGACCGTGTCGAGGTCAGTCGAGATGCCGAAGCGATTGTTCGCGACCAACATGAGCACCGGCAGTTCGTTTCCGGGTCGCGTACTCCAGTTCATGCACGTCTCGAAGTCGCCTTCGGCTGTGCCGGCCTCGCCGCCGATCACAATCGAGATGCCTTCGGCTTCGTCCGGGTTCTTCAGCCCGTGTCGCTTTTGTACAAGCGCGGTGCCGGGAGCCATCGCGAACTGCACTTCGATCACACTGGTGACCGGCACGACGTTCCACTCAGGAATCGAGTAGTGGCCGACGAAGTTTCGGCCGCGTGAGTGAGTATCGGTCCAGCGCATCGCGAGTTGCCGGGTGTGGTCGATCATCGGCATGCCCATCGCGAGCATGACGCCGGAGTTGCGATAGTGGAGGTGCAGGTAGTCGAAGGCGGGTCCGCGGCCCTTGTGAACTTGCAGGCCGAGGCAGACATTGAGAGCTTCTTCTCCGGGTCCGCCGATCCAGAAGTAGGCTTCCCCGGACTTGGACATCTTGATGCTTCGCTCTTCGAGAGCGCGCGTTCGGAGCATTTGGCGGAAGACAGTCAGGGCCAATTCGACCGACATGGCCTCGCGGCCAGATCGGATGACCGCCGGTGCGGCGGTCCGGGTGGCCCGCCGCAGCAATTCATCTTCGAGGTCAGGAGGATCCTCGTTCATTTCTGGCATGTGTGAACTCCCCGGAACGGTGGTCGGTTTTGGAGAGGAGGGACCGACCAAGGTCCGAAAACGACTGCAGATCCGGGTTTTCTGACCCTCCCTTGCGGTCGGGGTTCGCCAAAGAGCGTGTTGACTTTGGCGAACCCCGACCGCAAGGGAGGGGTGTGATGCTAAAGCATTCTACGCAATTCATCCGAGGCGCGATTCGGCAAACTGTGCTGGAAAATCGGGCACTAACACCTGGGGGAGACAGTTTACAGGAGAGTGCAAGTCTCCCGGAGCCATTATACGTTCTTCTCTGCCGCGCTGCTGGGCAGTAGTCGATTCCCGAAGACCGCAGACAGCAGATAAAATCCGACGGCAACGCACAAGAGCAACTGGAAGCCGAGCATGACCGAAGTATTTTCGGCAAGCCCCCCAACCAGCGCACCCGCCACGTTCGCACCGATCACGCGGTCCGGTTGAGTCGTGCGTCGAAAACTGGTAGCAAAGATCACGCCCGCGAACGCGATTGGCGCGAAAACCAACAAACACGCTCCGATAATCTGGACCGTCGGGTTCAGACCGAGGAACGCGCTGGGAGACACCACAAGCCCGATCCCCAGCGTCAGGAAAAGCCCGATGTAGTAGGGCTCGAGCCGTTTTGGGTTCACCTTCCCCGCGAAGAGGTTCCCCGCGAGGCTCATCACCAGGATGGCAGCGAACACCGCCGTGTTGACCATCCACGTTCCGCCGAAGAGCAGCGCCATTTCCACGACGGCTTTCGTTTCGACCAGCATGAAGCCAGCGCCGAGGAAGAAGGCGCGGAGCATCATTGGGTAGTCGGGCTTGACGCTGACTTCGCCCGCGAGGGCTTTCGATCCCCCGAACACCATCCACAAAGCCAGCGATACCACCAGCGCCAGCAGAACGCCACGCCAGGTGAGTCCGGGCACTCTGGCCTCGCGTGTGTAGAGGAAGGGCCAGTTGTCGGTCGCGGGTCGAAGGTCGCCGTTGGTTTCTTCGATCCTGGCGGGAAGAAGCGGAAGCCACATCGGTGGCACTGGATTGCCATTCAACGAAAACGGCTTCTTGGATGCGGGCGGCAGCTCTTTCGGTGGCTCCGCGGAAAACCTGGCACCGATGTCCTTGTGCTCGATCCCGGTGAGCCAGGGATACCAGTACTTCACTCCGGGAAGCGCGAACTCACCGCGCAGCGGTTCGATCACCTCCGGGCTGCCGGAGAAGAAGCCGGTGGAAGTGCCCGGCTCGAAGTTATCGAGTTTCACATCCGTCAGAGGCGGATCATCGACCTTCGCGCGGGTGGTGATGACGACCGGTTCGACTCCGAAAGCGGTCCGCAACTGGTCGCGAATGCGCGCTGCCAGCCAGCCGTGACGGAAGAAGTTGTACACGGCGTAAACGCCAGTCGGCTTGAGCACCCGCCGCACGTCCTGGAAGCATTCCAGAGTGAAGAGGTAACTCTCCAGCCGCAAGTTGGAGTAACCGGACTGAAGAACCAGCGAGTCGATCAGTGCGAAAACAACCAGATCGTATGTTTCCGGTCGGGCGTTGCGGAGGAAGTTCCGGCCGTCGTTGATGGTGACCTTTACACGCGGATCCTGGAACGGTTTGTCTGGGTGGTACTGTTCGCCGAGCCTCTGAATGATGGGATCGATCTCGACAGCATCGATCTGAGCGTCGGAGTCGGCCCACAAGAGCGCGCGGGACACGTCGTTACCGTTCCCGGCCCCGATGATAAGGATGCGTTTGAATGGCTTCCAGGCGTGGAGCGGCTTGCCATCTGGTCCCATCACGATCTGACCGTCCGCGCTTCGCTGAGGAAGATCGCGCTGAAAGAGATACGGCAGCGCGTAGGGAACCGCGGCCAGAGGTGGATTGCCTCGCGGTTCCATCAGTTGCTGGCTGATGAGGTTGGTGATGATGAACTGCATCTGCGGCTCGTAATCGACGCGGTAATACTCGCTCCAGGTGATCGTGCGGCCGTTTTTGTCGGCGGAGAATCCAGAAGTTCGAGCCGTCAACCCGACAGCCGCGAGCAGGCAGATGAGTGGCAACAGCGTTTTGGCTCCAACTCCTTGAGACGTGGGCGCGGGGTTTGGAGAAGTTGTCGCGTCGGGGTTTTCACGCACAAGTAGATACGCGAGGACGATTCCGGCCAGTCCGAACCACACGATGGGTGGCAAGCGCAGATACGAACTCGCTGCGAACGTGCCGATGCCAACAAGACTGCCGAGCAGGTTGGCGGAGTAAGCGGTGGTGCGATTGGGTACGCGATTGAACGCCCGGCCCATCTCCTGACCGGGACCGACCATGATGGTGGCAATGATGGCGAAGAAGACCGCTCCGACCAGTTCGATGGGCACGGTGAACGGCAGCGGGTTCTCCAGAGTGACCACACCTTGCGTTCCGAAGTACACGACATCGGGGTTCACGACGTTGCCGACGGCGAAGACAGCGAGGAGGGTGCCGGAATTGCGGTCGATGACCAGCCCGGCGATGATGCCCAAAAGCAACCAGTAGGGCGTGTGTCGGATGAAGTTTGTGGATCGTCGAGCGACGAGGCAGCCAATGGACATGCCGACGAAGCACGCGAGGAGTACGAGGTTGACGAAGAAGGTCAGGAACAGGACGTGAGAGGGGAACCAGCGGATGCAGGCGAGTTCGAGGAACAACACCAGCCAGGAGATGAGGAACAGGTCAAAGGCCGGGCGGTCGCGCATGGTTGGCGGCTCGGAGTCAGTTCGATTGGTTCGCAGGGGCGCGATTCGGGTTCAGACGATGTACGAACCACGCCCGCTCTCGGAAACCCTTTGAACTTGCTCTGGTGGCGACGGTGAAGCCTTCCGCGTTGCTTGACGGACAAACGGTTGCTCTGTTACTGTGTTATTCGTTACACAACACACCCAATCCCGAGGCCGCGAGGGAAACATGTTCCGCACACACGCACTGTGGTTGTTTGGTCTCGCATTTCTGGTCGCGTGTGTCGGGGCGTGCGTCGCTCCGGTGACACCAACTCCTGAACCTGTGCCCGAACCGACACCCGAACCCGAAGATCCTCCACCGTCCGCTCCTCCCGAAGATTTGAAGGCACTGGCAGAAGGGAACAACGCCTTCGCCATCGACCTCTACAAGAAGCTGGCGGAGACGGAGCAGGGGAACATCGTCATCTCGCCGTACAGCATCCGCACGGCTCTGGGCATGACCTACGCCGGTGCTCGCGGTCAGACAGCCGAGGAGATGAAGAAGGTTCTGCACTTCACGCTGCCGGACGAGAAACTGCACCCGGCGTTCGGAGCAACGGCTCACCAACTCCAGGGCGGCAAGGACAAGCCATCTGAGCCTGCCGTCCCTGAGTCGGACCAAGCGCGTCTCAGGCGCCATCTGGCGGGCAACAACGATCCATTCCGACTGAATGTCGCCAACGCCCTGTGGGGGCAAAAGGGGGTTGGCTTCCGCCCGGAGTTCCTGGAACTGAATCGCAAGAACTACACCGGTGGCTTCCGCCAACTCGACTTCGCGGGCGACCCGGAAGGCTCTCGCCAGACCATCAACCGTTGGGTGGAAGAGAAGACCCAGGACAAGATCAAGGAACTGCTCAAGCGGGGCGACATCAACTCGGCGGTACAGTTGGTGTTGACCAACGCCATTTACCTCAAGGCTGCGTGGGCGAGACCCTTCCCCAAGGGAGAGACGAAAGACGCCCCGTTCGAAGTCACCTCCGACGAGAAAGTCATTGTGCCGATGATGCAACTCCCGCAGGCGGACTTCCGGTACTTGGCAACGTATGACTGTGAGTGGCTGGAACTGCCTTACGTAAACCAGTACGCGGATGACCGGCTCGCCATGATCCTGCTCCTGCCGCGGAAGGGGCGATTCACGGTTGTGGAAAAATCGCTGACGGCCGCCGCGATTCAGGATGCGGTCGGAAAACTCAGCTTCCACTACGGCAAGGTGGCTATCCCCAAATTCCAGGTGCGTACGACATCGCAATTGAACTCGGAATTGAGCCGTCTGGGAATGCCTCTTGCTTTCTCTGGCGACGCCGACTTTTCGGGCATGACCGGCAGTCGCGGACTACAGATCGGCCGCGTGGTCCATCAAGCTTACCTGAACGTGGATGAGGACGGCACCGAGGCCGCTGCGGCCACGGCAGTGCAGATGTTTGTCAGTCGCCCCCCTCCGTTTTCCTTCACCGCTGATCGACCGTTTCTGTTCTTCATCCGCGACAACCAGACGGGAAGCATCTTGTTCTCGGGCCGTGTTGTTCGACCGGGTCGGTAATTGGGTCATTTCGTCAGGCAACGACGATCTCACAAACTACAAGGAGTAACCCATGTCGCGGCTGAGTTGGTTCTTCAGAGGCAAGAGCAAGTCGGGAAGGAAAGCCTCTCCACAACCCATCATCCTCCGCGTCGAACATCTTGAGGACCGGTTGGCACCGATTGTCGGAGCCTTCGCCGTCCCGGCCGCAATTGCGCCGCTGGCACCGCCACAGCCACCGAGTCCTTACGATGGGGTCGTCTTGCTCAAGACGGTTGCGGGGACGGAAGGGAGCGGTTCCTTGATCTACACGGGGACGGGGTGGGGTTTTGGGCACCAGATCCTCACCGTGGCTCACCACATCGCGAAGGGTCCCTTAGCCGACAAGGATGCCGGAGGCAACCCTGTCGGCAGTGCTATCGCTGTCCGGTTCGACTTGACGAGGGGAGACAATCCCGTCCCGATTCCGATTAATGTCCCCAAAAACATTGACGGTGGTGCCCAGTACCAAATCCAACATAGCGCCTTCGGCGATTTCAAGAATGACATTGGCCTGCTCGTGCTCACGGATCAGCAGCCAGGGATGTCAGCGCCCGACCGGTTGCTCGTCGCGCCGTTCAAGGCTCAACAGTACACCTTGTATAACGGCACTCCGGCCGAAGTGGGCCAGCAATTCACCATGGTCGGCTACGGGGATACCGGAACTGGGGCCAACGGGGCTAATCAAGTTAGCAGCCTCAAGCGTGTTGGACAAAATCGGTTTGATGCCCCCGCCTCTGCGTGGAATCCTGCCGAAACCATGAATCTCCTGTATGACTTTGACAGGGCAGCAGGCGGAGGGTTGAACGCGATCGATCCCCTCGGGCAACTCGGAATAGCTATCAACGCGGGCTTGGGGGCCGCTGAAGCTCTGATGGCTCCGGGAGATTCTGGAGGACCTGCCTTCGTCGGCGCCAATGTCATTGCTGGCGTGCTCTCATCCGTCGATACTCCGGGCATGCCGCCAGACATCAATGCGGTAAAGACTTTTAGTTTTGGCGAACTCGGTTTCATCACCAACGTCAGCATGACGATTGGGAACGCGGCTCTCCAGGGCGTGTTGAACCCAGGAGGCGCCGCGGGCTACCACTTGGTGCTGGACATGGAGCAGCAAGTGTATGGGCGGAGCAACGTCGCGGGACAGCCAAACTTGCCCGACCAACTTGTGATCCACGCGAAGAATGTCGGCGGATTCCTGGAACTCCACGTCAACAACACCGACCCAGCAACCGCCGATCCAGCGCTCAACAATCGCTATTACCGCGCTCCGGCCGCGAACATCAAGTCGCTGACGATTCGCGGCACGAGCGACAATGAGTACATCCTCATCGAAGGGCCACTTGGCCTGAAGGACAATGGTCCGGTCTACATCCAGGGCCGCGAGGGTAACGACAGCATCGAGATCAGGAACCTTGATGGACCAACCCCC
The DNA here is from genome assembly GCA_022616395.1 of Planctomycetia bacterium. Classification (GTDB taxonomy): domain Bacteria; phylum Planctomycetota; class Planctomycetia; order Gemmatales; family Gemmataceae; genus Gemmata. Next base: position 6,522 of record JAKEEV010000089.1, read on the forward strand.
GACCAGTTCTTCGGCGAGGTATTCGTCGATGGGGGTGCCGGTGACGATACGGTGTGGGTCAATAACAGCCAGTCCACCAACGTGGAAGGACAATACACACTGGTCGATTCCACCAACCCCACCTACACCACGGAACTCTTCCGAGCGACCAAAGTGGCTGTCGGCGGTGCGTTCTTGGGCCGTCCCAGCACTTTCATGACCGGTCTGGAGCGATTCAAACTCTGGACCGCCAACGGAAAGGACACCGTCACGATCGGCGCGACCGCAGCCAACTCGGTGGAGAACGGCCTCTACACCTACGATGGCGACGATGTGGTCAAGATCGGGGCGGAAAACGTGGGGATGGCGAACATCCGCGGGCCGGTGTTCGTGGACTCCGGCAACGGAACTCAAGACGAGATCACCCTCCAGGACGCCATCTCCCCAGCCCTCGGCGTAACCTACAAGATCGTCAAGAGCGTCAACGACCCGATCTACAACCTGTTCCGCGAGGTCGGCAACCCGCCCCAACAGGCCGGCTCGCCGGTCTCATTCGCCTCCGTCGAGCAGGTTGCACTGCACACCGGCACGAAGGGCGACACGGTCCACATCGAAGCGACTCCCGCTTCGGCAGATAAGAAGACGTTCGTCTACGGCCACGAGGAGAACGACCACATCACCATCGGGGTCAACGGCAAGGGACTCGACGACATCCTCTCAGTCGTCGATGTTACCGGTCAGGCCGGGGACGACACGCTTGTCATCGACAATCGAGGCGCGATGAACAAGCAACTGACGGTCACCAAGACAGCGGTGACTCGCGGCGACGGCAAGACAGTGAACTACCTGGACGTGAAGACGCTGGAGGTGAAGACCGACGGCGGAGCGGGGAACGTGAACATCCAGGAGAAGGCGGCTGGCGTCGAAGTGAAGATCAGCTTGCAGGACGCGGGGAATACCGTCGCCATCGGGAGCGGCGTGTTCGGTTTTGAGTTAGGAGGAGCGCCGAACGCGATCACCGTGACAGGCGCGGGCAACCAGATCACGCTCGCGAGCACGCTTGAGGTGTCCGTGGTGCCGACGTTCGCTGCACCCGCCGGGACCGTGTTCGCCATCATCGACAACCAGGCCGCAGCGATCATTAGCGGCACATTCAACGGACTTCCAGAAGGGACCGAGTTCACCGCCGGCGCTCGGCGCTTCCGCATCAGCTACACGGGCTTGCTTCCTAGCGATCCGTACCCCGATGTAACGTTGACCGTGGTCTCCACGCCCTTCGGAGTCAGCGGAACGGCTTGGTCGGACACAAACGGCAACGGGAGACAGGACGCGAGCGAGTTGGGAGCCGCTGGAGTGACTGTCTTCCTGCTCGATGTCGGCGGGAATGTGCTGGCGAGCGTCGTTACCGATGCCAGCGGTAACTATTCCTTCACCAATCTCGTCGCGGGCACCTACCGACTGCGGTTCGCTCCACCATCGCAATACCC
>JAKEEV010000772.1 GCA_022616395.1 Planctomycetia bacterium
AGGTGGAACTTCAGCGGGATCCACGCGACATCGTGAATCGGCCCGCGCTCGATGTACTTCGGAAGGGAAACATTCATATCTGGTTCCTGAGCACTTTCCTCATCGTAGGACAGCCTTCCAGGCTGTCTGTCCTACGAAGTGACAGGCTGGAAGCCTGTCCTACTTCTTTCCGCGAAGCGTTCTGGCGTCAACCTCACTCGACATCCACGACGACAAGCCCGTGACGCCCGGCCACGGCCAGAGTAAAGCCGTCCGGCGCGAAGGCCAGAGAGTAGATCGGGCCGACTCCGAAATCGAACATCGATCCGCGGCTTCCGGTGAACGTGTCCCAGAAGGTGACGGTTTTCTCGGAATCACCAGCCGCGAGAGTCCGCCCGTCAGGGGAGAGGGCCAGGGTGGAGGGATGGGAAGAGACGGGCCAGGTCGCCAGCGGCTTCGATTCTCGCAGATGCCAGACCCAAAACTGCTGCATATCCGCCACCGCGATTAACTCCCGGTTCGGGGCGGTTGCGATCAGCCGCGCGGATGTGACATCTGGCACCGATGGCGGTGTGGTGGTCTCCGGGTCGAGTGGGGAAAGATGAATGCCCCAATTCCTGGCGAACACCACGCATCGAGTTCCCAGCAACGCGGCCCCCTGTTCGGCGACGGTGCGTTCTGGGGACGTGTTGACCGCGTGCCACCGGTCGCCGATGGGCGTGAAGTGCCAGTGGAGGATGGCGGTTCGCGTGTGGGTCGGCCAGAATCCCTCATGTTCGATCCGGTTGGCCAGGAGTGTTCGGCCGTCTGGTGTGAACGCCAGCCGCTGATACCAAAGCCCGATGGCGTTCGCGGGTGCATCGACGGGTTCGGTCAGCAGGTGGTCCGGGTCGAACTGACTTTCCGACGTGAGGGAATACAGCCGGATTCCCGAGAGGTGATCCGAGGCGGTTTCTGGATGACGATTCGCGGAGTAGCTTGGTTGTCCGCAGTAGGCGAGCGTTCGACCACTGGGGTGGAACACCACGCTACTAATCTGGTGGCCCCGATGACGAATGCCGGTTTGTTCCCATCCGCGGCTGCGCGTCCAGCACAAGATGGTGTCGGTTCTTGGCGCAAGGCTTCCGCCCCCGCCGAGATTGCCCAACCCCGCGAGCATATCCCCATCCGGGGAGAACGTCAGATCCCAGACTCCATTCCGAGGACAGAGGAGCTTCTGCACGGTGAGACTCCATCACCACGGCAGTACGCGGAGAGTCACGCTTCTGAGTGCGGATTGACGTTATCAGGATATTCGCCAGCTCTCGGTGGGGCTTTGCGAATCGGAGCCTGTGAGCCACGGTTGTGGAACTCGGTTCTGTGAACTTCGCGGATGATTCGCCGGGTTAGAGAGTTGACCCGCCTGAGTCACCGCGATACCGTCGATTCGGTTGTTTCACCCCTCATGCAGTTTCGGTGGGATTGGTGTGTCTGGTGTTTGGTGCGTGTCTTAGCGGCCTTTAGCACCAAACACCAGTCACACACCAATCCCACCGAAACTCTACGAACGGAGAGTCGATCATGACCCGTTTCGCAGCCGTTGTGTTCGCCGCGAGTCTGTTGATCGCGCTTGCGCCTGGAATCGCCACCGCGCAGCCCTTCCCAGGCTCGCTCCAGATCGTCGATGCCAAGGGTCGAGAAGGGGAAGATGCTCTGGAGCGAACTGCAGTTGGTTCACGTCACCGAAGAAATCGTGGTGGAAGTGGAAGTCAACGGGATGAAGGTTCAAGAGAAGCGCGCGGTGACAGTGATTAAAACCGCCACGGTCACCAAGTCTGCCGAACTGAAGACACTCAAGGCGACTGATACCAATGGGAAGGCTATCGACGCTGATAAGCTGGCCGAGTTGCTCAAGGACAAGACGCCAGTGGTTCTCTTGCCTGGCCCGATGCCCGAAAAGCATCGCGGACTGTTCAAGGACAAGACAGTGTTTATCGAACTGCCCGCCCTCACGCCGGCGCCACTTCCGCCGGTGCCTGCGCCTGTGCCGCTTCCTCCAGTGGTGGAACCGAAGAAGCAGTAGCAATGTCTGAGTAGGTGCCGCCTGCCGGGCGGCACAAATCAGAGCCGCGAGCGTCAGCGAGCGTCGAGTCAAGACTGCTCCCTGACGGTCGCGGCTCTGATTTGTGCCCGCCTCGGCAAGCCTCGGCAAGGCGGGCGCTTACGCAGTTCCGTTGAGTGAATCGAAGTGTGCAACAGTGCCGCCCGGCAGGCGGCACCTACCAACGCTACTCAAAACGGCACGTCTTCGTTGTCGCCGAACAGGCTCGGGCCGCTGACTTGCGGTTTGAGTTTCGGCTTGCGTCGCGGGTGGCCCTCCGGCAGTTGGACCACGTTGCTTTTTGCTTGCTCGGCCGGTGAGCCATTGGTTGCCGGGATCGGCGCGGCGGAAACCGGCAATTCGTGTCGGCTTTCCAGTGTTTCAAGTACGGTCGTGGCGCGGTTCAACACCGCTTCCGGCACGCCCGCCAGACGCGCAACGTGAATGCCGTAACTTCGCTCCGCGCTGCCCGGCGCGATCTTGTGGAGGAAAATGATTTCCTTGTCCAGTTCGCGAACCAGCACGTTGTAGTTGCGCAGTCGGGGAAGGGCGGCGGCGAGTTGAGCCAGTTCGTGGTAGTGAGTCGCGAACAGCGCCCGACAGCCGATCACATCGTGCAGATACTCCGTCATCGCCCAGGCGAGCGAAACGCCATCGTAGGTACTCGTTCCGCGGCCAATCTCGTCGAGGATCACGAGACTTCGCACTGTTGCATTGTTGAGGATGTTTGCGGCCTCGGTCATTTCCACCATGAACGTACTTTGGCCGCGACTCAACTCGTCGCTGGCCCCGACGCGAGTAAAGATGCGGTCGGTGATTCCCACCTTCGCCGACTTCGCGGGCACGAAACTCCCGATGTGAGTCAACAGCGTGATGAGCGCGACCTGGCGCAGCACCGTGCTCTTCCCGCTCATATTCGGGCCGGTGACAAGCCAGAATGTGCCATCGTTGGGACCGAACGCGGTGTCGTTTGGAACGAACGTCCCCGGCGGCAGAATCTGATCAAGAACCGGATGTCGGCCGTCTTTGATGTCGAGGATGGGTTCGTCCACCAACACTGGCCGGACGTAGTTGCGCGCTGCGGCCAGTTCTGCCAGAGCGGAGAGCATGTCGAGAGCCGCGAGGACATCGGCTGTGTTCAAGAGACGCGGAGTTTGAGCGGCGACCTGATCGCGAATCTGGAGGAACAGTTGTAGTTCCAGCGCCTTGCTCTTGTCCTGCGCGGTGACCACCTTCTCCTCGTACTCGCGCAGATCCGGTGTGTAGTAGCGCTTGGAGTTCTTCAGCGTCTTCTGGTGCTTGTATTCGGACGGCGTTTTGGTTTCATTCGCGTTGGTGATTTCCAGGAAGTAACCGTCGATGTCGTTGTAACCCACTTTCAAGCTCGCGATGCCGGTGCGGGTGATCTCTTGTGCCTGATAGTGCGCGATCCAGTTCTTCCCTTCGGCCGCGAGTGTGCGCAGTTCATCGAGTTCCGCGCTGTAGCCTTGTTTAATCACGCCTCCTTCCTTCGCCAGAAACGGCGGGTCGTCTGTCAGTGCCTTGTCGAGCAGTTCGCGAATGTCCGGGCAGAGTTCGAGGCGCTTTTCCAGTTCTTGCAGAAGCGGAGCACGCCGACCGGCGAGCTTGGCCTTCACCGCGGGGATCTTGCGCAGTGTGCGTGCGATTGCGGACAAGTCCTTCGGGCTGGCCTTGGCGGTGGAAACACGCGTGGTAAGCCTCTGAATGTCCCCGCACGCTTCAAGATGCTCGCGCAGGTGCCGACGAAGTGCGTGATCTTTCAGCAACTCTTCCACACCATCCAGTCGGGCGTTGATTGCGGCCACATCCGTGAGCGGGGCGAGCACACTATCGTGTAGAAGCCGCGCTCCCATCGGAGTCACCGTGCGGTCGAGCACCGACAAGAGCGAGCCGTCGCGCTGGTTGTCGCGGAGTGTGTGAGTCAGTTCAAGACTGCGTCGCGTGACTTCATCGAGCGTCAAGAGCGCATCCGGGCGAAAGGGTTTGAGTCTTCGGATGTGAGCCAGACTCGCCTTGAACGTCTCTTGCAAGTAAATGATCGCGGCCCCGGCCGCAACCAGACACGGTTGCGAGTCGGTGAAGCCCAGCCCGGAGAGTGTGCTGACCTGGAAATGCGTTTTGAGCGCGGCAAGCGCGGTGGATGGATCGAATGTCCAGTCTGGTCGAGCGGTGCGGCTTTTGGGCAGATGCGCTCCGGCTGCTTGAGTGACTGGAGCCGCGGCGCTTTCCGCAAAGAGCAACTCGGCCGCGTTCAAGCGAGCGAGTTCATCGCCCAGTCGCGAAGCGGGGATGTCGGTCGCTGCGAACGAGCCAGTAGAAAGATCAACCCACGCCAAACCGAACGCGATCTTTCCCGGAACGACTGCAACAAGATGATTCGGAGCACGCGGATCGAGCAATGAATCGTCGGTGACCGTGCCGGGAGTCACGATGCGATTGACTTCGCGGTGAATGAGCTTCTTTTTGGGGTCCGGCTCCTCCATCTGCTCGCAGACCGCGACTCGGTGCCCAGCGCGCAGAAGAAGATTCAAGTAGTGTTCGAGCTTCACGACCGGCACACCAGCCATCGGGATCGTGCCATCACGCTTGGTGAGCGTCAGTCCCAGTACGCGATGAACAAGGTGAGCGTCTTCCTCAAACAGTTCGTAGAACTCGCCGTTGCGGAAAAGCACCAACATGCCAGGATGCTGAGCCTTGGCGTCGTGATACTGCTGCATCATGCGGGTCATGGCTTGGCCCTGCGTCTTCAAATCAGTCATCAGTTATCAGACGTCAGCAATCAAGTCGAAAAGGCTTGGTTGGGATCAACGAGAGTGTATCGTCTCGGTCGCGGGAAGAGAATGAGAGAAGTTGAGTTGTTGAGCCAACCCAGCCGGCTCACGCCGGCGGTTCGACAAATCACCGGCACCCCGCTGGCGTCGCCAAGCTACCGCCGAACCGCCGGCGTGAGCCGGCTGGGTCTAACCTCCAACTTGGTCACCGGATAGACTTGATCACTGATGACCGTTTACCGATGACTTGGAGGCTCAGGGAGAAATTTCTCGCACTTTGGACATGCTGACGGAGTTCCCTTTGCCGTGGTACTCGACGGTGGTCATGAATCCGCGCATCAGCAAGAGGCCGCGACCAGAGGGACGGTCGATGAATCGCTCGTCGGTCGGGTCGGGCACATCCTCGGGGTTAAAGCCTTCGCCTTCGTCGGTGATGCGGATTTCAAATCGGTCGGTGGTGACCTGAAAGATGATGTAGACCCGCTTGTCGGGGTCCATCTGGTTGCCGTGCTTGATGGCGTTGACGAGAGCTTCTTCGAGAGCGAGTTTGATGGCGAAGATGTCGTGTTCGGAGAACGCGGACGCCTGGAGCGCCTCTTCAATCAAACCCTGGACGCGCCGCGCCTCGGCCAGATCGCTGGGGATAGACAGTTCGGTGGCGCTCATGAGTTTCAGCCGCGGGGAACGGCGGGAAGGCCGACGGCCGGCGCGCAGGGGAATGGGATTTCTCCCCGCGAGCCAAACCCGTCAGAACGCCTGCAACCCCGCCTGTTCGTCCGGGGTGATGGTCAGGATTTTGTCCAGCTTGGTGATCTTGAACACGTCGAGAATGTCCTTGGCGATTTTGCAGAGCACGAGCTTGCCCTGCACGGCCTGGAGCTTGCGGTGCAACGTGATCAACTTGCCCAGCGCGGCGCTGGACATGAACTCGACGTTCCCGAAGTTCAGCAAGACCTTCCGACGGCCGAGTTCATCGACCAGCCGGAACAGATCGTCGCCGATCATCTGGATGTTTTGTTCGTCGAGAATCTTCTTGTCAACGAAGTTGACAACCGCAATGTCCCCGATGTCTTCGACTTCGAGCCGGCGACGGCGGGGCGGTTGGGACGCCATGGCGCACCTTAGCGGGGGAAGCGTGCGTGTGCCGCCAAACGTGGCGGCGCGCACTGCTCACACAAAGTATGGAAATCATTCTGCGTTGGAGTCACCCTGTCAAGTGGGTCACGTTGCATTTTAGCGGCGCGCCTGCCCGATGGTCTAGTCCCTGTCTGGAACACGGCTCAGTTCCCATCAAGCATTAACGACAAAGGAACCATGACCGCCAGCCGTTAGTCGACGGTAACCACTCTGACCGGGACACATACCCCCGAAGGGACTTCCTTGCCTCCTCGCGCAATAGCAGCCAGCGCCATCTCCACGATCAACTGCTCGTGAGTCCGACCAATCGCCAACAGTCCGTTGACCAGGGCCAGACTGTTCAGATACGGATTGGGGTTCATTTCGAGAATGTGGAATTTCCCGTCTTCGTCCATGCGAACGTCAATGCGTGCGTAATCGCGACAGTCGAACACGCGGAACGACCGCTGGGCGATGGCTTGGAGCCGGGCGAAATCCTCGGCGGGAATCTCGACCGGGGCACGCAGAGGAGCAGTTCGGTACTCCTCACTCTCCTCGTGCCACTTGGCGGTGAAGGTGTAAACGGGCCAGTGTCCCGGTTTGGTGTTCTGAAAGGCAATCTCGGCCAGAGGAAGAACCAGAGGAGGACTGTTCGGCGGTGAGCTGGCGTCCTCAATCATGTTCACGTGAAATTCACGACCGAAGATGAACCGTTCGACCAGCACCGGCGGGCCATAAGTCGCAAATACGTGGCGGACGCGCTCATCGAGTTGCTTCTGTGAAGTCACGACGCTGTTCTGATCGATGCCGATGCTCGCGTCCTGACAGGTGGGCTTGACGATGGCCGGCCAGGCCTTCCGCCAGCGCGGAGCCGGCAGCGTGTCGATAATCGCGTAATCGGGAGTGGGCAAGCCGACCGCGGAGAGGATGTGCTTGGTCCGCGCTTTGTCGCGACCCAGCGCCAAACACGGAGACGGGCACCCCGTGAACGGTACGTTGAGCCACTCCAGGAGCGCTGCGACCGAGATTTCCGTTCCCGTCTGCGTGGCAAGCCCCTCAAAGAGATTGAACACCGCGTCGGGTTTCTTCTTCTTGAGCACATCCAGGAGCGGACGCGGATCGTAGCTGATGCCGAGCTTGGTGGCGTCAAACCCGGCCGCGTTGAGAACCTTGAACGTGTCCTCGACGGTTTCGAGTACGTCGTGTTCAGAGCCGGCGTCGGGGTGATCGACCGGGAGAACCGGTTCGTTGTAGAGCAGGAGTATGGAAGGCGGTTTCATGATGCGTGCGGTTCTGATCGTCGGGTGTCTCGTCGAGCGCCTGTGATGTCTTTATCGTCCTGATGATCCGATAAGGCGAACAGTTTCGGCGAATCGAGTCGCGGGGGCAGATGTGTTCCAGGCAAAAAACCGCACGAGCCTCACAACCGGCGCGCGGAATCATGTTTGCGACTCGCGCAACCACTTCGCGCTTCGAGCGATCACCGCTTCGAGTTCCTCGGCGATGAGCGCGTCGAGTTCGGCTAGTTCGGCGGGTGGAAATGGTTCGCCAGTATCGCGGGCTGTGCGCCAGCGAGCCACAACTCCGCCAGTCGCTGAATTTGTGCTTCCGTGAAGAACTCATCAGGGGTTGCACGACGGAATCGGTCATGAGAGGTCGTCTTTCGGTCACGGGTCTTCATCTCTGGTCTACTTTTACTTCCCGCGGTGTGGGTAGTCGATCTCGGTGATGTCCTTCTTCAACCCCGCGAGCGTCAGTTTCGGGTTGATCTCCTTGACGAGTTTCGTGGTCAGCGGCTTGTGGGCGTAGATGTGCTGGACATGCTCGAGCGTGAGGTTCTCGCCCGTCTTTCCCAGATCGAAGTAGTCCTGTGCCCACTTCAAGTATGTTTCGGGTTTGCCGTCGTAAGGGGAGAGCAGATGACCGGAGCCATCGGGGTCGATGGGGTCGCCGCGAAAGTCGAGTTTCGTCTTGGGGAACTTGATCTTGCCGACTTGCCAGCAGTTGTCGTTGTATTGTCTCCAGATGCAGAAGGTGGTATCCGCCATCGCGAACGCAGGCTCGTTCAATCCGCTGGCGAAACACGCCGGGACCGAGTCGAGTACGCCACGCCAGACGCGTCGACTTCGCTTGGCGTAGGGAGTCATCGGCGCGGTGTGAACGAAGCCCTTGAGGAAGCAGCCGTCTTTGGTGAATAGCGCGAACAG
>JAKEEV010000773.1 GCA_022616395.1 Planctomycetia bacterium
GAAGATTCTCGTGCCGAATCCGCGCGCGATCAGCCCCGCGATCAACTGGAACTTTTGAAGTAACCCGCCTCCGAATCCGCGCACGCGGTTCGGGCCTTCGAGCAGTTCGCGCAGGTTCTCGACCGCCGTGAGCGTCTGCACTTGCCGCCGTTGCACGAAGGCGAGCAGATCGTCTTCGGGAGCGTCCTTCGCGGGAGCCGCGAGTTCGTCCATGAGCTTCCGCCGCGTCTTCTGTTGGTGTGAATCCCCTCCGGTCAGTTCGAGTCGGAAGTTATTCTGCTCGCCGACGCTCACCGCGCCGCTCCCCGGCGCGCCCGCAACCGCCAGCGGCGACTTCCCCGCGCCAACATGCAGAATCGGTACTCCCCCACCGCGATTGTCCATCTCCACCGCGCCGCGACCGAGCCAGCCGGTTGTGGTTTTCCGTTTAGGGTCCGCGGAGTGCCAGATGTCCATCGCCTCGAAGTGCGACCGGTCCGGGTTGGGGTAACCGACTCCCTGAAGCACCGCGAGTTGCCCCGCGTCCCAGAGCGTGCGGAGGCCTTGCATACCGGGATGCAACCCGACATGATCGTCCAGGCGAATGACCTGATCCTTCGTGTGGCGAAGCGTCGGCCGAGCCTTGTGGTAGAGGTCATCGGCATACGGAATGACGGTGTTGATGCCGTCGTTTCCTCCGGTGAGTTCGACCACGACAAGGATTGTCTCCTTGCCCGGTGCCGCAGCATGCGCGGTGCGCGCCACGAACTGAGGCACCACCGAACCGAACGCCAGGAGTGAAGACGTTTTCAGGAAGTCGCGGCGGGTATTCATATCAGCCTCCAGTTAGAGCCGCACGATTCACGCAGACAGAAGAGAATGGCCACAAAAAAGCACAAAACGCACAAAGGAAAACCAAAGACACAGAAGCATTGAACTGAACTCAATCTTCTCTCTTTCTCTTCTGGATTCTTTTGTGCCTTTTGTGCTTTTTTGTGGCCAACCCTCTTCTCTGAATCGTGTCTTTATCTGCGTTCATCGTGCGGCTTAATTCAGGTGAAACTCTGGCATCGTCAGGATTGCGTGGGCGGTTTCACGTACTCGGCGAAGGAGCGCAAGGCCGGTCGGCTTGCCCTCAGAGAGGAATGCGATGAGCTTCTCGCGAGACGCCGGGCGCACGCCTCCGGGCAAGTACACATCGAGCATCGCGTCAACAATCTCCTCGGGCTTACTCACTTTCTTGTCTTCCATGATGCGCGCGGGGTCGAGCGCTTTGGGAGGAGGAACATCGGGGTTCACCGCGAACCCAACTTTCTCCGCCGGAGCCCACAGCGCTCCCGAAGCGAGCGCGGAGGCGAAGTTGTTGCGTTCCAGGACAGTCGAGGTGTTCAGCCACGTCTTGCCACCCGGCCAGCCCTTCACGTTCGGAGGAGCGAAGAGTGTTTGCCCCATTCCGGTCAGCCA
>JAKEEV010000774.1 GCA_022616395.1 Planctomycetia bacterium
AAGCCAAGCGTGAGGCATTACCGCCAGGGGTGGCCTGTATAAACCCCATGAATTCCAGCGTTTGGTCGCGATAAAGGCCACATTGGCCCTATCCAATACGCAGCCAACCCCACGAAACATGGGCGAAAGAGAGAAAGAAGAAAACAGGGGGGTGGCGGGGGGAGGGGAACGCCCCTCACACGATCACTGATCCGCCCGCCTCGGACACTACACAATAACCATTCAACCCAACCTGGTATCACGCAAAAAGATCGGTGCTGCGGGCGGAAGAATGAGAACTCTACAGGATTGGTGAGAAGAGCCGACAGGCGTTTTCCGCCAGCCGGCTGACCAGCGGGCGAGTGGGATAGAGCTGCGGGTCGAGTCTCACCGACCACTTCAAATCTTCGAGGAACGCCAACTCCAACTCCTTCACGACATCCGTATCGAAGAACTGGCAGTTTAACTCGAAGTTCAGGAATAGGCTCCGGTTGTCGGTGTTCGCGGAACCCACCGACGCCCATTCGTTGTCCACTAACATGAACTTGCTGTGCATCATCCCGCGTGTGTACTGGTAGATAGTCACTCCTGCATCAAGCATGTCGGACCAGTAATAGCGAGCAGCGAGAAACGGAATCCACTTGTCGGGGCGGAAGAGTCCCAGGAAGCGCACATCCACGCCTGAACGAGCCGCGAGCAAAATGGCATCTCGAAAGCCGGCGTCGGGAACGAAATAGGGGCTGGCGATCCACACTCGCTGGCGCGCCTTCAACACCGCCGAAACATAGGTTTCGCGAATCGCCTTGAAGTCGGTGTCTGGCCCGGATGCAACGACCTGAGCGAGTGTGTTGCCGGTGACGAGTTGCTCCGGGTAGTACATTCCACCTTTGACGCCTTTGCCCGTGGTGAAGTACCAGTCTTCCAGAAACGTGTGCTGGAGTCCCTCCACGGCTGGTCCGCGAATGCAAAAGTGCGTGTCGCGCCAGTAGCCGAACTTGCGGTGCTTGCCAAGATACTCGTCCCCGACGTTCAGTCCGCCCGAGAACCCGGTGTGGCCATCGACGACGAGTATCTTGCGATGGTTTCGGAGGTTCACGCGGAGTCGATTGAATGGGTTGAGCAGCGTGAGGAACGCCGCGGCCTGACCGCCGTCGCACACGAGCTGCTTGAGCAACCGCGACGAGAGACTGTACGAGCCGACCGAATCGACGAGCAACCGCACCTCGACCTTCCGCCGGGCGCATTCGCACAGTGCGGCAATGAACCGCCGACCCGATTCATCGTTGCGGAAGATGAACGAGGCCATGTGAACGTGATGCTTGGCGCTGGCGATGGCTTCGAGCATGGCGTCGAACGCCGGCGCTCCTTCGTGGTAGAGCGTGACAGCATTCCCGTTGCTAACGGGGAAGCCGTCTCCGTGGTGAGCGATCTTCGCGAGCGGAACCCAGTGTTCTGGAACATCTGCAGATGTGCCTCGTGTGCGAGCGGTGAACTGCTTGTACTTGGTTCGCTTTCGCTTTTGCCTCATCAACGGGCGGTGGACGTGCTGAAACCCGAACAACAGGAACAGGAACGCGCCGAGGAACGGCACCAGGATGACCGTCAGCGACCACGCGATAGCCGACATCGGATCGCGCTTGATGTGAAGCACCGCGCTCAAGGTGGCGAGCGTAATGACCACCTCAAGCAGCAGCAGCCACCCGGTGATGTCTTGCCAGAATGTGGAGACGAATTGAGTGAAGGACATGGT
>JAKEEV010000775.1 GCA_022616395.1 Planctomycetia bacterium
ACAGGCCAAGATCGCCGAGGACGCGGGGGCGTGCGCGGTCATGGCGCTCGAGCGCGTCCCCGCCGACATCCGGGCGCACGGCGGAGTGGCCCGCATGAGCGACCCGGAAATCATTCTCAAGATCATGGACGCCGTGACCATCCCCGTCATGGCCAAGTGCCGCATCGGCCACTTCGTGGAGGCCCAGCTGAAGGCGAGACTCCAACAAAACACAGCCCAACAACACTCAAACGTCCGCTTGTTGTGCTACGTTTTTCATTTCGCCGGTTCACTTCTTCTCGCCGGGGTCGAGGTAACGCAGTTTGCGGTCGGGGTCGAGGAAGCGCGCGTAGACCACGTTGTTCGTGCCGGTGTTCTTCACCACGACCGTCAGCGTGTTCTTGCCCGCTGGCAAAGTCACGTCGAAGCCGTCGCGGTCGGGACGCAACTCCTTTCCCGCTCCCTTGCCCGTTCCAATCGCTTTCCCGTTGAGCCTCACTTCGTAATCAGCCGTTGAGCCGATCAGTAACTTCGTTTTCACTTCACCCGGCGCGGTTACTTCCGCTTCGATCACCGCTGGCCCGCCCTTTGTATCGGGAAGCACGATCCGACCGGGTACGCCGAACGCGTGCTTCTCGCTGTTGATCGTCACATGAGTCACGAACGGGTTCGCCATGACGTAGCGCACGAGGTCGCGGAAGTCTTGCGGAGTCATGTTGTAGCCGAGTCCTTCGGGCATGAGCGATTTCTCCGCGACTCGAATCTCGCCGTTCAAATCCGCCTTCTTGATCTTCTTGAGCACCGCGTTTTCGAGTTTGAGCGTGATTGTGGTGTCATCTTCTTCGGCCAGCACGCCAGAAAAGACCGTGTCGTCGAGTAGTCGTGCTGTGCGGACGAAGTACGGCGCGCCGATCACTCGGTTCGGATCGAGCACGTTGCCGAGGATGTACTCGATGTCGCGCCCGGCTCCATCGAGAGGCGGGCCGACTTCGGAACCCTTGCCATCAAACTTGTGACACTTCGCGCAGTTATTCTCGAACACCTTCCGCCCGCGCTCGAATGACGCGGGGGCTTCGTAGAGCGAGTCGCGAGTCTTGTCGATCAACTTGGTGAGTTCCGCGGGCGTCGGTCGAGAGCGTCCCCAGGCTTTCTCGATGAGCGCGTTGAGTTCCTTGTCGTTGAACGCTTGAATGCGAAGGATCACGTTGTCCGTGACTTCCGCGCGGTCGATCTTCTTGTCGGCCATCCCTTGCAGAAGTGCCTTCGCCCATTCCTTGCGAGTGGCGAGAACGCCGATCAGTTCACTGCGAAGCGGTTGTGGGTATTTCGCCCAGTCCTTGAGGATGTCCGCCGGGATTTGGGGGTTGTTGAACGCGGCCAGCCCGCGCGCTGCTTCGAGTTTGACCGGCATCGGGAAACCTTGCCTCAGCACGGTCAGGAAGAGCTTGTCGGCGTCGGGTGCCTTCACGAGTGCCAGTTGACGAATTGCTTCCATGCGCACTTCATCGGATTGCTTGCTATCGCGAAGCACGCTAATCGCCCGCTTGATCGCCTCTGGGTCGCGGAAACTGACCGCGAGCTTGTTTGCCAACGCGACGAGCTTCGGGTTGTTGTCCTTGGCGATCTCGGCTTGAAGCGCGGTCCACCCTTCGGGCGCGTTGACGGTTTGCTTGTCGAGCGCGGTGACGAGTCCTTCGAGCGCCTTCTCGCGTGCGGTCGCGTCCTTCAACTTCGCAACAAACTCG
>JAKEEV010000776.1 GCA_022616395.1 Planctomycetia bacterium
CAACACGAACAGCCACGGCGATTCTGGTAAATTGGGATCGTCCAGAGCGGCGATCACATCGGCTGTGCGGTCTGCTCCACCGGGCAGCGGCAACGCGCGAGTGTCGAGCCATTCGCGAAAGATCAGAGACAAACCAGAACCCGCGAGTAAGCGGGCCGGAACCACGCCAGGATCAGCTTTCGCCGCGTACCGCGCTGATTGATCGAAGACACCCATCGTATTCCCTCACTACACACCCGCGACTTTCTCGGCCATCCTTGCGACTTCTTCGGGGAGCGGGGTGCGTTTGTAGCGGTAGACTCCGTTGCCGAAGGTCACTTCGTCGGCCTCATCCGCGCGCATCTGTTCGGAGACGCACAGCACGAACTTGCCCGGTACGCCCTTCGCGAGGTTCTTGTAGTGAGTTTCGATGTCTCCCTTGCGCCAGAAGCCGAACACCTCCACGAACACTTCTTTCCCACTCTTCGCGTGAGTTAACTTGAAGTCGGGAACCCAGACCCCGGTCGCGAGCAGGATCGGGTGCGGGTCGGAGTCGAGCGTCCAGCCTTTCACCTTCGTTGCGAACGTGTCCGCGAACATTTGCAACTCCGGCGGGGTGTATACGCCGAAGTCCGGCGCGTGAGAGCGAAGCCCGTCGCTGCCCGTCAGGTGGAAGAGCTTTTCTTTCTTCTGAGCGCCCCAGCGGATGTTCGCTCGCAGGTCGAACGCCTTGCAGTGAAGCAGAGTGGGCAAGAAGAGAGCGAGTTGTAGCCCGTACTTGTTCGTTGAGGAGAACAGCGACAGCGGGCCGTCGAGCGTGAGCTTGTAGGAGTCTCCCGGCGTTTCCTGAATCGTGCAGATGAGGCGATGGAACTTCACCGCGCGGAACAATTGCCTGAACCGGGCCGGCGTCTCGGCATACACGCGCACTTCCATGAGCGTGCAACGAAGCAGAATCGCCTGAGCAAGAGCCACGTTGTAGCGGTTGAGCAACTGCTCCGGCGTCAGGTCATCGAACTTGATGACACGCTGTTCGTCCTTCAGGTCCGCGAACAGGCTCCTGTCGATCTGCTCCACGGTCAGCGTGAGCGACAGTTGCTCCGCGACTTCACTCATCACCGCGTTGCGGTCAAAGGGCTTCTTGGCATTCGCGCTCTCAGCGCGAGCAGTTGCAGCCGCCTTGAAGACGGCTTCGCGCAGTTCATCCGGCGGATGATCGGCCGCGACCTCGAACTCCGTGCGGTCTTCACAGAGCTTCGCCAGTCCGGCCGGGAGCAATCCACGCGGGCCTTCGGGGGTGAAGTCTTTGAGTTCGTCCTCGATCTCGCCGCGCGTGTGACCGGCCGAGTTGCGGTACGCGAGCAGAATCTGCTCCGCGAGTGCGAGCAGGCTCTCGTTGTCCGGCTCGATGTAAAGCGGAACAATCTTGTTCTTCGCGAGCTTCACGCGAACGAGTTTGCCTGTGAGCATGAAAACCGTTCTAACCACAGAGGCACAGAGACACAGAGAAGACAAGAGAAGGATTGATTTCTCTCTTCTGTTTTCTCTGTGTCTCTGTGCCTCTGTGGTTAGTCTCCTTTATTGGAAAGCCCGGTGTTGCCGCCTTCGGTCCGAGACGAACTCCTCGGCGGTTCCCTTCGCAACGACTTCGTAAAGCACCGCCTGTTTGTCTCCGTACTTGCGCAAGATGCGGCCGAGGCGTTGCACGTTCTCCGTCGCGCTTCCTGTGCCCGATAGCACAATGCCCACGCCCGCGGCCGGGACGTCAACACCTTCGTTCAGAACCTGACACGTCACCACCGCGTTGAATTCCCCCGCGTGGAAGTTCGCGAGAATCGCCTTCCGTTCCTTGGGGCGCGTCTGGTTGGTCATCGCGGGGATGAGATATCGGCGCGCGATCTCGTAAACGGTCGCGTTGTCCGCGGTGAAGATCAGCACGCGGTCGTTGGCGTGCCGCTGAAGCAGCTCTTCGAGCAGCTTGAACTTGCCGCTTGCACTCTGAACGATCCGCTTTTGCTCGCGGTACGCGCGGAGCGCTTTCCAGCCATCCGGCGTCTTGCTCGCTTCAAAAAGAAAGCGGCGGAAGCCGTCCGGCCCGGAAAGCGAGATATTGCGCTCGCTGACGAACTTCTTGTACTCGTCGCGGCACTTGCGATACGTCTCGTCTTCTTCCTTCGTCAGATCGATGTACACTCGGCGCGTTTCGTAAGGTGCAAGATGCTCGCCCGCCACGTCGGTGATGTCGAGCCGGTAGGAGATTGGCCCGATGAGTTGCGGGAACAGCATATCACCGCCGTCCGCGCGCTCCGGTGTCGCCGTTAGACCCAAGCGGAATGGAGCGAGACTCGCGTTCGCGGCCTCGGAATATGATGCGCCGGGCAAGTGGTGGCATTCGTCGAAGATCACCATGCCGTAGCGGTTCGCCCAGCGTTCGAGGTGGATGTACGCGGAGTCGTAGGTCGTCACCGTCAGCGGCTTGTAACTGAACTCGCCCGCGCCGACCATGCCGACTTCCACGCCAAACGATTGTTCCAGTTCGCGTGCCCACTGCACCATCAAATCAATCTTCGGCGTAACCACAATCGTAGGTCGGCCGACTTTCTCGATGCAGAGGAACGCCATGAACGTCTTGCCGGTGCCGGTCGGCATCACCACGACTCCGCGACGGCCGCCCTTCATCCAGGCGTTCACGGCCTTCGTCTGGTAGTCGCGTGCGGTGCGCTCGGCGTTGAGCTTCCAGCCGGCTGGTTC
>JAKEEV010000090.1 GCA_022616395.1 Planctomycetia bacterium
GGAGTCATCGGCAACGGGAATGGTCCAGAAGTCATCGAGCGGATCGCCAACAACCTCGACCAGATCACCGCTTAGCTGGGCCGAAGTGCTGGTCGTTGTGTCAGTGTTTTGTGTGGGAACATCAAGCGCGATTGCATCGAGTTCATCGGGCAACCAGTTGGTCAGCGGAAGAGGTGGATCACCAACTATGGCTTGCAAGTCATCGCTTGAAGCGGCACCGAGCATCGCGAAGTCGCCGACCGCGAGGTTCATGACCTCCAGCGGATCGGTCATGTGGTAGCCCAATGCGGCCAGCGCCAACCCACCGACCATGTTGCCGGGGTGATCGCGACTCTCCATCGGAGAGAGTAACAACCGCGCTTTGAGATCGTCTTCGCGAGTGGTGTGTTTGCGTCGGCGCTTCCCGACGATCCACAAAGCAGCGTTGCGAATCCCGCGAAAGACGTGGGTGAAGAGCCGACGAGCCAGGCGGAACATGACGGGCGTCCTGCGAGAAGAGGAAACTCAAGGTGCCAATCCAAGACACAGGCACAAATCCGAAGATTTCAACTTCCGCAACAACGCCCGTCAAGCACCGTTAACCGATTTGTCTGGCACACAGGCGAACGATCCGACGCAAACAAAGGCCGACTTGGAGTTTAGATCACGGATGAATTTCGCAATAAAATTGTTCACTTGTTCTGTTGAAGCGCAAGTCCACTCCCGTGAGAACGGAAATCTATGCTCAAACAAGAATGAAAGGTTCCAACTGACGACCGCACAGGACCGGGTTCCGCTGCGGTTGCTCTGGGATCACGACAAGAGGTCGCTTCCAGGATCGAAGCAAGCCACCGCTTCCCACAAGGCGCACATCTTCCCTCGATACCCGCCCCTCGCGACACGAGGCGAATCTCTTGGGCTCTTATCGGGCGGGTCTGGCTCCGGTTCGCGAAGCCACGCTGCGGATTCCAGCGCCGCACGACACACTCCAGAGTCAGGGCACGCCCGGCAGCGATCAGAGCGTCCTCTGACGCGATGTCCCCGCCGGATCGGGTAGCTGCGCGTGTGACCCCGCGGTCGGTTACGCCCAGATAAATCGGGTCTCCAGTGACCGGGACACGGCCCTTGGCGCTCGCGTTCCCGATGCAATCATTGGCTCGGTTCCCACTTGCTGAACGCGCAGTGTTGAGCGAATAGCGTTTCCGCATCTGCTCAAGAGTTGGGCACGCGGCGCTGCTGAAAGAGGCGCTGCGTGTCGATTCCAATTGAACTGCGTCGGGCCACGAATGTCCTCCCGCTCGCCAACTCGAACGGCTGCGATTACTCGACGCCGCGATAAACAAAGTCGCGGCCCAGCCGGTACGCGATCCTCCGCCCATCGAACTCCAACTCGACGGTCTGCCCCGGTCCGGCCCCGTGATGCCCCAGTTCGCGCGTCCTCCTCGTCTTGCCGATCAGCCGACCGAAGCCCCACCGGTATGCGTACCAGTCGGCGGCCGCCTCGCGGCCCCACTCCTCCAACGGCGCTTGCCGTTTCTCGACATCCTCGTTGAGCGTACAGGCGTGGCCGAACTCGTGGGCGGCGTTGGCGGCCAGACCGTCCTCCGTGACCCAACTGCACTCGGGCAACTCGACGATCCCGCAGGCGGTCTCGTCCCAGTTCAGGCGGATCTCCTCCGACAGCGTGAACGGGTCAACGTCTCGGTACAGCGCCCAGACCTTCCGCCCATGCCACCAGCCCCGCGTCCCGCTGTCGAACTCGTCCCTCGACAGCGCACGGATCATCACGACGCGGTCCTTGAGTCTCGCGAAATCGTCCGGGAACCGTTCCTTGATCTGCCGCAGCACACCCGTTACAACCCGGCGCGAGACCGCCTCCTGCAAGCGGCTCGGCAGTTCGCAGAGGGAGTGACTCGGCTTGCCCGGCGGCACCTTCCACAAATAGGAGGGGAGCGGGTGGATCTCCTTCGCGCCAAATAGCACCGATCCGCCAGCACTCGGGCTCACGATGAGGCCCACGCGCCGACGTTGTGGACGCAGACACAGCAAATGTCATTCGCCATTTGCCAGTACCCTTCGCTGATAAAGGCGACATCACCCAACTTCAGTTTGTCGAGGTTCTTCTTCTCGTCCAGATACCGCTTGTCCACGATGCCCCGGTTGTGAACATGGATGTTCCGGCGAAGGATCATTTCGATTAGCCGCTCGAACTTGTGATCCGGCCCAACACACTGAACTGCCCATATCATTCGACAGGATCACCAGAAGGTCTTTTACATACCGCTTCTTGACCTGCTCCTCGATGATCTCATTCTGCAAAACGTCCATGTTCCCGGCTTCTGCGATGTCCTGGAATGTGATCTTCTCATTCTTACCAAGAGCGCTGATCAACTTGAAGAAGTCCTTTCGCAGCTTGACCCGCACGAGGTCGAAGATGACGGCATCGAACGCGGTCATCAGCAGGATAAAGCCCTGGCGCAGAATGCCGACCACGGCATCCGGCCCCACCAGCTTGGCAATGGCCTTGATCACTTGAAAACGGTCGAGCACATAATGAAGTGCGTTGTTCATGTTCCGGAATTTGAGGTACCGAGTCCGGCAAAGCGCCTCGGTGATGATTAACCGTCGATCAGATAGACGCATTGTCACCGGCTCTGCGGACGGGACCGCGCGGGTGTGGGATGGGAAGACGGGTATCACCCTCTTTGAACTCAAGCATACGCGCGGCGTTACGAGTGTGGCGGTGAGCGCTGATGGCGCTCGTATCGTCACCGGTACTTGGGATTGGGTGCGCGTGTGGGACGGGAAGACTGGGGGCGCCCTGCGCGAATGGAAAGTCGGGGTGATGAGCGTTGCAGTGAGTGCGGACGGAAGTCGAGTCGCGACCGCGTCCGCGGAAGGCGCGCGGGTGTGGGACGTGAAGACCGGCACCGCTCTTGTCGAACTCAAGGGCCGCTTTTCGAGCGTGGCGATGAGCGCAGATGCCAGCCGCGTTGTCACCGGGTCATTTGATGGGCTGGCGTGTGTGTGGGATGGAAATGCAGGCACTCTCCTCGTCGAACTCAAGGGACACACGCAGGGCGTGCGCACTATGTTCCCGCTCGGAAATCACAGGTTTTCGAGCGACGATGGTCGGCGGAACCAGCGACCGGACGACATCGGAATCCCGGAAATCC
>JAKEEV010000777.1 GCA_022616395.1 Planctomycetia bacterium
AAGAGGCCTGTCCTACAGAAAATGACAGGCTGGAAGCCTGTCCTACAGAGCCACTCCCCGCAGCCGGGCCACGTCTTCCTTGGTCCGCAGTTGAGACAGACCGTTGAGCGTGGCTTTCACGAGGTTAATTGGGTTGGTGCTTCCGTGTACCTTGGTCAGGATATTGGTGATGCCACAGGCTTGCAGCACTTCGCGCACGCCAGGGCCGGCTTTCACACCGGTTCCGGGGCCAGCGGGAACCAGAATCACGCGACTGGCTCCGTACTTGCCGATCACGCGATGCGGAATCGTGCTTCCGCGCACCGCGACCTTCTTGGAGCGAGCGATGTTCCCCTCGCCCTCCTTGATTGCCTTCTCCACGGCCGGAGGCACTTCGTTGGCCTTGCCGTAGCCGTAGGAGACTTTGCCCCGGCGGTCGCCGACCACCACGAGCGCATTGAAACTGAAGCGTCGGCCGCCCTTGACCACGCAGGCCGAGCGCCGAATCTTCACCACGAAATCGACCAGCGCGGAATCCCGCGAGTCCGTTTCGCCTCTGTCCCGCCTCTCACGAGCCATGGTCTGCCCTCATGTGGGGAATTGGACTTCCCCCTTTTGAAATCTCGTTATCGGTCCTCAGTCATCAGTTATCAGTTATCGGTGCTCGCCAATCGTCTTGGAAACTGCTCACTGATCACTGTTCACTGATTACTTCTTCTCCTTCGGCTTCCCCTCGCCCTTTTCGCCCTTGGGTTTTCCTTCGCCCTTCGCGGGGGCTTCGGCGGGGGCTGCAGCTTTCTGCTTGGACTTGTTCGCTTCAACGTCCGTGCAGAGCAGTCCGGCTTCGGTGGCAGCGTTGGCGAGTGCTTCAATGCGACCGTGGAAGCGGAACTGCCCGCGATCAAATGCAGCAACCGTGATTCCCTTCGCCTTGGCCGCCTCCGCGAGCTTCTTGCCGACCGCTGTCGCGGCAGCGACGTTTGCTCCGTGCTTCATCCCGGAGTCTTTCCCGGCGCTTGTGGCGGAAGCCAGCGTGACTCCGTTGAGGTCGTCGATGAGCTGCGCGGAGATGTGCTTGTTGCTCCGCGCCACGCTCAGGCGCGGCTTCTGCGGTGTCCCGTAGATGCTCTTGCGCACCCGGAACCGTCTCCGCTCTGCTCGCTTCGCTTTGAGTTTCTGTGCGTTCATGGCATCAGTGTGAGTGTGAGTGTGAGTGTGAGTGAAAGTCAGCCCTTCGCGGGGTTGTGGTGAGTGGGTGAAAGTGTCTTCTGCCTTTCACTCACACTCACACACGCACTCACACTATTTCGCTGCCGCGGCGAACGACTTCCCTTCCTTGCGGCGGACGACTTCCTTCTCGTATCGCACGCCCTTGCCCTTGTATGGTTCCGGCTTGCGGCTGGCTCGGATTTCAGCGGCGAACTGGCCGACCTTCTGCTTGTCCGCGCCACTCACGACAATCGTGGTCGGATCGGGCACCGCGACGGTGATTCCTTCGGGCGGGTTATGCGTGATGCGGTTGGCGTAACCGACCGTCAACTCGACGCCCTTGCCCTTCGCGGCGGCCTGGAAGCCGACGCCTTCGATCTTGAGCTTCTTCTCGTAACCCGTTGTGACTCCAACAACCATGTTATTGATGAGCGCGCGGGTCAGTCCGTGCAGGGCGCGGTTCTGCCGGTCGTCGTTTGGCCGAATCACTTTCAGCTCTTTGCCGTCCGATTCGATCTTCATGTTTGGGTGCGGGGTGAGTTCGAGCTTGCCCTTCGGCCCCTCGACTTTCACCTTTCCGCCCGCAATTGCAATCTTCACCCCCGCGGGGATGACGATCGGCTGTTTTCCGATTCGCGACATTACTTTCTCCTCTGGCTTCGCCGAACGCGCGACGCGGTTCGGATCGGGGCCCTTTCGGGAAGTTATCAGTGATCAGTGAACAGTCATCAGTGAAATGCAGAAACCAGCGCCACTGATTACTGATTACTGATTACTGTTCACTGATTACCAGACGGTACACAGAATCTCGCCGCCGACCTTCTGCTTTTTAGCTTCGCGGTCGCTCATCACGCCCTTGCTCGTGCTCAGGATGGCGATGCCAAGCCCATCGAGTACGCGCTTCACTTCTTTGTAGCCCTGGTAGACTCGACGACCGGGCTTGGAGTATCGCTCGATGTGGCGAATGACTCGCTCGCCATCCGGGCCGTACTTGAGGAACACCTGGAGGACGATGTGAGGCTCGCCGAGTTTCTCGACCTCCTGGAAGTCCTTGTTCTTGCCGCCACCTTCGGTTGGTGTCTCGACATACTTGCCGGTGCGGTAGCCGAGAATGAAGCCCTCTTCGAGCAACACCTTCGCAACGGCCACTTTCAGTTTGGTGGCGGGCATTTCAACGAACGGGCGCTCGATTTCGTTGGCGTTGCGGATTCGCGTCAGCATGTCCGCGATCGGGTCGGTCATCATGGCAGTGCCTCGTGTTTCGTGTTTCGTGTTTCGTGTTTCGTGTTTCGTGTTCTGCGTCTGATGTCGCGGCTCGTCACCGGCTGGTCGCCGGGAGAACATCGGCGGAAGCACCAAACACAAAACACCAAACACAAAACACCTTACCAGGACGCCTTGCGAACGCCGGGGATCATCCCGTCGCTTGCGAGTTTGCGGAAGCAGATTCGGCAGCAGCCGAACTTGCGGTACACGGCCCGCGCACGTCCGCACAAATGACATCGCCGCGTGACTTTGATGCGCTCGCGTGGAGGCATGAGCTTCTTGGGGTCGCGCTGATCGACCGGCTTTTTCAGTTCGGCCTTGTGCTGGTCCACCGCCTTCATTTGACGACGGAACTTCGCTTCTTTCGCGTTGGTTGACATCGCGTGGGGTTCTCGTGCGGCGTTCCGACTCGGATTCCCAAGCAACGCGCCTGGGAGGAAGCCGGCCGTTCCACTGTTCAGAGATCAGAGAGCGGAGACCAGAGGACAGAAGACAGAAATCAGAAGACAGAGATCAGATTGGGTTACCTGGCTTTTCTGCTGTCTGTTTTCTGTCCTCGGTTCTCTGACCTCTGTTCTCTGTCTACTTGGTTTCGTCTCGAAACGGCATTCCGAAGGCGCGGAGCAGTTCGCGGGCTTCGTCGTCGTTTTTGATTGTCGTGACGAAGGTGATGTCCATTCCCTGCGTGAAGCTCACCTTGTCCGGGTCGATTTCGGGGAAGACCAACTGTTCGGTCAGCCCCATACTGTAGTTGCCGTTGCCATCGAAGCTTTTCGGATTGACCCCGCGGAAGTCGCGGATGCGCGGAAGCGCAATATTAATGAGTCGGTCGAGGAACTCGTACATCCGCTTTCCGCGAAGCGTCACGCGACAACCGATCTCGTTGCCTTCGCGCAGGCGGAATCCGCTGACGGCCATCCGCGACTTGGTGATCTGCGGGCGCTGGCCGGCGATCAATCCCAGGTGTTCGGCGGCTTGCTTCATGCGCTCCTTGTCCTGAAGCGCCTTCCCGACGCCCATGTTGACGACGATCTTCGAGAGTTTGGGGAGGCTCAACCGGTTCTCGCGGCCGAACTTCTTGGCTAAAGCCGGCACGATCTCCTTGTTGTACCGCTCCTGAAGCCGGGGCGGAGGCACTTTCTCGGCGGTTGCTGTGGCCATGTTCTTTTACCTTCACTTGACCTATGGCGGCCCCATTACCAACGGGGTCAGGTCATCAGTAATCAGTAATCAGTGAACAGTCATCAGTAATCAGTTATCAGAAGTCAGAGGAGCAGTTATCAGTTATCAGGTCAGTGGTCTGTTCGCGGATAACTG
>JAKEEV010000778.1 GCA_022616395.1 Planctomycetia bacterium
AAACTCTGTTCGCGGAGCCGGTCGAGCATCAGATCGACCATCACACGCGGCCACCCTTCGCGAATGAGCGACAGCGTGCCGTCGAAGTCGAAGAGCGCAGCGCGAAAAGATCCGCGCCTCACGCGGGGATTAACAAGTTCGAGGGTTGGCGGAAGAGGCATGGTTCGTGAGTGACCAGTAATCAGTAATCAGGGATCGGTAATCAGTTATCAGTTATCAGTTATCGAGTCGGAAGGTCAGGAGCCTCCTCCAACCTGATGACTGATTACTGATAACTGAATTACTCCGCGTTCGGGGTTGCTCGCCTTATGGCGTTGCGGTATCTCCCGCATTCTACCTCAACACGGCGCGCAGCTCATGGAGGCGATATGCGCGGGCGGCGTGTGGACATACTCTGGCTTCTGGTGTTCGGGCTGGCATCGTCAGTGTGGTGCATTGAAGCTGCGAAGCAACTCGGCGTCACGTTCGACGAACCGCTCTATGTGAAGGGCGGTCTTGTCAGTTGGCGCACCGGTAGCAACAAGCTTCTGATGCGCGCTGGCACCATGCCTCTGCCCGTGGATGTGCAAACGCTGCCTGTTTACTTGTGGGAAGAGTATCGCGGACAGCAGTTCGACCCGCTTCGGGAATTGCACACGATTCTTCCCGTCTGTCGAGCTAACAATCTTGTCTTCTGGTGGCTGTTACTCATCTACACCATGCGGCTTGGCCGCACGTGGGGCGGTTCGTGGGGCGGAAGGCTCGCGGTGGCTCTTGTCGCGTGCGATCCGAACTTCCTCGGCCACGCGGCTCTGGCAACAACCGACATCGCGCTCGTCGCGTGCATGATGGTGCTGGTCTATCACTTCCACCATTGCTATCGACCCGAAGCAAGCTGGAAGCGGCGCGTGCTTGTGCCGGGGTTGCTCTATGGGCTTGCGATCACGGCGAAGGCATCGGGCATGGTCTTCGGCGCTCAGGCGATGTTTATACTTGGGCTGTGGACCCTCGCGAAAGCTGGCGTACTGACAGCACCGGCCGGCAGTTCGCTCCGGCAGAAGGTCGCGCACATCTGGCACTCGACGTTTCAGTTTCGCAAGGATGTGGTCGTGATCGGGTGGATCGGCTTCGTGTTCGTGTTTGGTTACTGCGGTTGCGACTGGGGAGCGGAGCCGACATTCATCAAGTGGGCCGACAAGTTGCCGGAAGGCCAGTTGAAAGAGGTGATGGTGCCGGTGAGCCGCGAGTTGAAGATATTCACCAACGCGGGCGAGGCACTCACCCATCAGATCAAGCACAACATTCGCGGACACGGAACTTACCTGCTTGGCCAGTGGCACGCACGAGCAACCCCATCGTATTTTCCGCTGGCGCTCTCGATGAAGGTTCCGCTCCCCGCGATTGCTCTGTTCGTCGCGGCACTTGTGGTTCATCCGCGGAGGCTCTTCATTCCGGCGTTCGGAGTTGCGCTTCTTCTGCTGGCGTTCACGCCAAACTGTCGCGTGCAGATCGGCATTCGGTTCATGTTCACGCTCATCGTGCTCGTGTACATCTCAACTGCTGTTGCGATTGCTCGCGCCTGGGCGGAACGAAGCGCGAGGGTCGTTCCGCGATGGCTCGTCGGCGCGCTACTTGCATCGCTTGTTGGTACGGCCGGGTGGGTGTGGCCGCACGGGTTGAGTTACTTCAATCAGATGTGGGGCGGGACGGCGGAAGGGCACCGACTGTTGCACGATTCCAACTATGACTGGGGCCACGGACTCCCGGAACTGCGCGCGTGGAACGCGACTCACAATGCAGATGCGCCGATCTGTGTGTGGTATTACGGAAGTGACCCGGACATCGTGCGCCCGCCGATTGTGTGGACGCGACTGAGCTGGCTCCCAATACAGACCGGCGACGATGTGAAGACTCACTGCCCGACGAAGTACCTCGCCGTATCGGTCGCGATTCTTCACAATAACCCCGCGATGACGCCCCAGCACAAAGTCGCTCACGACTGGGTACGAACGCAAACGCCCGTCGCCCGCACCAGGCATTTTTTCATCTACCAAGTGCGCGAGTGAAGTAGTGTGGTCCGCTCGCTCCGCGAGCGGGTTGCGAACGAACTGAGCAACATTCTGGCGAACCGCGACCGTGAGGGATCAAGTATCAGTTTCACCCGCTTACCTCACGGTCGCGGTTCGCCAAGAACCGCTCGCGGACCACACTCTTGCGTTTCCAACATCGAGGTGCATCGTGTTCAAATCCGGTGTGCGTTATGTGTTGTCCTTTCTCGGGCTGATAATCGCCATTGCCGGGTTCGTGGTGTTCACGACCGCCGCGATTGGCGTGTGGTCGGTGAAGGCCAGAGTGGATGACGAGACGGCCAAGCTCGCCACTCGCGCTCACGAAGCGACCAACACCGCCGATCGCACCGTCGATCTCGTCCGCGAAGTGATCTCGAAGGCCGAAGGGGATCTGGCCGAGGCCCGCAAGCATGCGGTCAAATCCCCTCCGCAACCAGTTAACCCACTGGTGAAGGTGACGGCTCAGCAGGCATCGAAAAAGCTCGCCGGGTCAGTCGAACAGGCTCAGACCGCCGTGGTGACCGCAGCCGACGCGGTGGTTGTGGCCAACTCGGTATTGAAGATGTTTGGCGAGCGTGAGGAGTTCCAGGAGTGGCTCGGTGTGTCTCCGGAGCAAGTGAGTGAGACGCGCGCTCAGTTGGACAAGGCATCAACCGAACTGAGCCAGGCGAGAGCGATCCTCGGCGAGCAGCCAACGCCCGAGCAATTAAATGCGGTGCAATCCGCTATCGATCAGGCTCGGAGCTTCACCGACCGGACGAAAGAGGTGGTGACAAAGATCCGCGCTCGAGTTGATGACACGAAGCGCAAAGCCGATATGTGGACGCTGCGAATCGCGATTGGCACATCAATCATCGGCGGCCTGGCGGCTCTGGGGCAATTCTTCATGGCCCGCTTCTGCTGGCGCAAGCTCCGCGGTCTACCGGCGTGAGGCTTTGGTAGGTGCCGCTTGCCGAGCGGCACAATTCGGAGCCGCGACCGTGAGGGAGCGCTTCCTCAAGATCGCTCCCTCACGGTCGCGGCTCCGACAAACTTCGGCGTGTCACTTCAATTCCTTGATCCACACGTTGCGGAACTCGACGCGGATGTTGTAGCTCTGAAACCCGATGCCGCCCGCCTCGCGTTTCAGTCCGGGATGTTTCTCGAACTTCGCCTTGTAGTCGTCCAGCTTCGCGTTCACTAACTCCACGTCGTTCTGAAGCACCGTCACCTTGCGATCCTTGCACACGATCTTCACCGCGTTCCACTCGCCGATCGGCTTGTTCTTCGCCATCTTCGCGGGTTGCACGTCGTAGATGGAGCCGGTGTGCTGATAGTCGGCCAACTTGCCCGGCCAGCCCTCGTCGTCGATGAGCTGAATCTCCATGCCGACATACGCCGGGTCGCCCTTGTCCGGCGTGCGGAGAGCGATTCCACTGTTGCCTCCTTTCTTCTCCCAGCGATATTCGCATCGGAATTCGAAGTTGCCGTAATCCTTTTCGGTGAGCAGCCACCCACCGCCTCCGCCCTTGCAAACTATCGCGCCGCCTTCGACTGCCCACGCATCCGCCTTGCCGGTTGCCTTCCAGCCATCGAGATTCTTGCCGTTGAAGAGTGCGGTGAAGTCCTTGGGTGGTTCGGTCGGCTTGTCTTCCGCGCTTACGCTCCCCGCGCACACCGCGGCGAAGAGTACACCAAGTTTGAATGCTGTTCGCATGGGAAAGGCTCCGTGGTGAAGGTGGACCGCTCCCTCGCGGTCGCGGCTCGTTGATGGGTCGAGAAAGACATCTTACCCCCCGAGCGTAGAATATCAGTGGAATCGCGAGTTCGAGAGCGGAGAACGCATGCGCAGATTCATGATGAAGTCGAAGCTTCACCGGGCAACGGTGACGGAGACGAACCTCGACTACGAAGGGAGCCTGACCATCGATCAGGATCTCCTCGACGCGGCCGACATCCTGCCGCACGAGCAGATTCACGTGTGGGACGTGACTAACGGCACGCGACTGGTCACTTACGCGCTTTCGGGCGAACGCGGAAGCAAAACGGTGTGCGTCAATGGAGCCGGAGCGCATCTCATTGAGCCGGGCGATGTGGTCATCATCGCGACTTTCGCCGAGATCGAAGACGAAGCGGCCCGCAGGCACAAGCCGCTGGTTGTGTTCCTCGATGGCAAGAACAACGTGAAGGAGAAAAGCTGAGACGCGCGGAAGCGAACGCTCTCACCCCAACTCTTCGATCACCTTCCCGCTGGGCAACACCGGGATGGGTCGGCCGTTGTTGAGGTATTGAGCTTCGGTGTCCACTCCGAGATGATCGTAGACCGTTGCGAGGACATCTTGCGGAGTTTTCGGATTGGTTTTCGGGAACGCTCCCTTGCTGTCGGATTCGCCGATCACACGACCACCCTTCACCGGCCCACCCGCGAGCGCTGCGCTGAACACATTCGGGTAGTGATCGCGGCCGGCGTCGTTGTTTACCTTCGGAGTGCGGCCAAACTCGCCCCACGCGAGCACAAGCGTCGTTTCCAACAGCCCGCGAGTCTCCAAATCTTCGATGAGCGCTGTGAATGCACGATCCCAGCGCGGAAGGAAGCCGAGTTTCAGAGACTCGAAGCCCTTCACGTGCGTGTCCCACCAGCGACAATCAACCGTAACGATCCTCACGCCGGCTTCGACCAATCTGCGCGCAAGCAGAATCCGTTGCGCCCAGTTCGGAGCACCACAGCGGTTCGCGGCCTTCGGATCGAACGCGGGCATGAAGCCGTAACGCTCGCGAACCTTCTCTGGCTCTTTATCCAGATCGAACGCGTCTCGTGCTTTGGGAGATGTCAGAATTTCCCACGCCCGCATCTGGAACTTGTCGGCCGCATCGAGTTGCCCGCTCTTGTCCGCGTCCCGGCGGAGTGTGTCGAACTTCTTGAGTAAGTCCTTGCGGTCATCAATCTGGTCGAAGGTGACTCCGTTGGCGAGTTGGAAGTTCGGTAACCTGAATGGTCCCGGACTCGCGGGGTCGGCCTGAGTCTCGAACGGCTTGTGAGCGACTCCCAGATATGCGCTTCCCGCTCCGGGAAGCATGCGCGGAATCATCACATAAGGCGGCATCGTCGAATTCAGATGACCGAGTTGCTTCGACACGATGGAGCCGATCGACGGGTGTACGTTCTCGTCTGGGTTCGGTCCTGCGTTGTAGCCGGTGAAGCAAATCTGATCGCCCGTGCTGTGACCCGCATCGTGATGATGAAGGCTGCGAATGATCGCCCACTTATCCATGATCTTCGCGGACATCGGCAGAAGATCGGAAAGCCTCACGCCGGGGACATTGGTGGGGATGGTGCCGAACTCTCCACGAATCTCCGCGGGAGCGTCCGGTTTCGGATCCCACATATCGTGATGGCTCGGTCCTCCGCGCATCCACAGGAGAATGACGGACTTAATCTTGCTGAGCGATCCACCCCCTCCCTCACGGTCGGGGTTCGCCTTCGCTTCGGCGCGTAGAAGGTTGCCCAAAGACAGTCCCGCGGCGCCGAACACACCGGCCTTCACGAACGCTCGACGATCCGGGCCGCGCAAGGTACGGCGAAACTGGTCACAACCGATGTAATTCGCGGACATGAGAAGGTTCCGGTGGGAAAAGGCAACAAGCAGCGTCTGGCGGGATCGGACATCTCTAAGGTATCATCGGGTTCCTCGCTCCGCCAGTTCCAATCACCTCTGGAGTTTCCCCATGACCGAACGCATTCTCCCGTCCCGCCGACCGGCGTGGACCGCGTTGCAAACACACTTCCAGAGCGCACAGAAGCTTCATCTGCGCGATCTATTCGCGAGCGACCCCGGCCGAGGTACACGAATGACCGCGGAGGGAGCAGGAGTGTTCCTCGACTACTCGAAGAATCGTGTCACAGATGAGACGCTCAAACTGCTCATCGCGCTGGCGAATGAATGCGACCTGAAGGGGCGCATCAAGGCAATGTTCGGCGGCGAGAAGATCAACATCACCGAGAACCGCGCTGTTCTGCATACCGCCCTTCGTGCTCCTCGAACTGCAACGATCACCGTGGACGGCAAGAACATCGTGCCGGATGTTCACGAAACACTCGACCGCATGAGTAGCTTCTGCGACCGCATTCGAAGCGGCGAATGGAAAGGCCACACCGGGAAGCCGATCAGGAGCATCGTCAACATCGGCATTGGCGGCTCCGACCTCGGCCCGGTAATGGCTTACGAGGCTCTGAGGCACTACACCAAGCGCGAACTCACCTTCCGCTTCGTCTCGAACGTGGACGGCACCGACTTCGCCGAAGCCGTGCGCGATCTCGACCCGACCGAAACGCTCTTCATCGTCTCGTCGAAGACCTTCACCACTCTGGAGACAATGACCAACGCGCAAACCGCGCGCGAATGGTTGCTCTCTGCGCTGAGAGACCCTGCGGCGGTGGCGAAACACTTCGTCGCGGTCAGTACGAACGCGGATGCGGTCAGCGCGTTTGGCATCGACACCGCGAACATGTTCGGTTTCTGGGACTGGGTCGGCGGTCGATACTCGATGGACTCCGCGATTGGGCTTTCAACGATGCTCGCGGTCGGCCCGGCGGGTTTCCGCGACATGCTCGCCGGCTTCCACGCAATGGACGAACACTTCCAGACTGCCGCGTTCGAGAAAAATCTGCCGGTTCTGATGGGCCTGATCGGTTTGTGGTATAGCAGCTTCTTTGAGGCCGAAACGGTCGCGGTGCTGCCTTATGACCAGTACCTCAAGCGGTTCCCCGCGTACCTGCAACAACTGACAATGGAGAGCAACGGCAAGCGCGTCACTCTCGGAGGCGTGGAAGTCGATTATCAAACCGGCGCGATCTACTGGGGCGAACCGGGCACCAACGGTCAGCATTCCTTCTATCAACTCATTCACCAGGGCACGAAACTCATCCCGTGCGACTTCCTCGCGTTCTGCAAATCGCTCAATCCGCTCGGTCGGCATCACGACTTGCTCCTGGCGAACGTCTTCGCGCAAGCCGAAGCTCTGGCATTCGGCAAGACCGCGGAGCAGGTGAAGGCCGATGGCGTTCCGGACTGGCTGGTTCCGCACAAGACATTCCCCGGCAATCGCCCCTCGAACACGCTCATGTTGGAGAAGCTCACGCCGTTCGCTCTGGGATCGCTCATCGCTCTCTACGAGCACATTGTCTTCACGCAGGGTGTGATCTGGGATCTTGGTTCGTTCGACCAGTGGGGCGTGGAGTTGGGTAAGGTACTCGCTCAGCGCATCGTGCCGGAACTGGAAGGCTCAACCGAACCGAACCTCAAGCACGACACCTCCACCAACGCGCTCATCAGGCGCTACCGGGCCGCGAAGAAGAAGTAGCAGTAATCGGAGCCGCGACCGTCAGGGAGCGCCTTTCATATGGACCGCAGGCCTCTGGCCCGCAAAACCGATTGTGTTCCAATCGCTTCAGGATATTCCCGAACCGCGACGAGGGAGAATGGCTTCGCGGCCAAGATGGCTGCGGTCCAGACAAGACGCGCTCCCTGACGGTCGCGGCTCTGATCACTGTCGGCATTTCCGTCACTGCCTGTTCTGAGTGTCGCGCAATTGGGGTTGACCAAAATTCCACTCGTCGGGCAGAATCCGCCCTCTTGAAAGTCTCGGGTCATGGCTCGACCCGCGTTCGCCTGGTTCTCAGGGGGCATGGATGCCGGCTCTCAGTTCCGCACC
>JAKEEV010000091.1 GCA_022616395.1 Planctomycetia bacterium
ATGTTCGGCCCCGACGCGCAGAGAAATGAAACACGCGCATCGTATCCGCGTAGAGAAAAGGAGCCAACGAGATTCACGCGAGGAGTAGGACAGGCTTTCTCGAGCGGACTACAGGTTTCCAGAGCGCATTTCAACGAGCCGCGACCGCAAGGGAGCGGGGCTTGTCTGGACCGCGGCCGTTCCGGCCGCTGAAGAGCGGGCCAGAGGCCCGCGGTCCATGAGTAAAGACACGCTCCCTTGCGGTCGCGGCTCGTTGGGTCGGTCAATCCACGTAAGGATCAGCGCCCAGGTCTTGCAACATATCCTGACGCTGCTTGTCGTAGTTCATGAGGTCGAGCCGCTGGCGGTAGTGGCGAGCTTCTACCTTGCGCTGGGCGATGCGGAAGAGTGGCGCGAACGCGTTCCAGTCGCGATTGCCCCCGGCGTGGGCCAGCGCTTGCAGTTCGTCCTGGCGCCTGGTTCCCAATCCTTCGAGCAACTGGTCTTCAAGTGAAAGCATGAACTGCGCGCTGCCGGGGTCGCCCTGTCGGCCCGCGCGGCCAACGAGTTGCCGGTCGATCCGTTCGGCCTCATGCCGCTCGGTGCCGATCACGTGCAACCCACCAGCTTCCGCCACTCCCGGACCAAGCCGGATGTCCGTTCCGCGGCCCGCCATGTTCGTTGCCACCGTCACGGTTCCCGGTTGCCCGGCCAGAGCGACGATTTCGGCTTCACGCTCGTTCTGTTCGGCGTTGAGTACCTGATGGGTCACACCAGCGGCGGTCAATTTCGCGCTGAGTTTCTTGGAAGCTTCTACCGTGCGTGTGCCGATCAGGACCGGTCGGCCAACCGCGAGCATCTGCTGTGTTGCTTTCACCACCGCGTCGAACTTGGCGTCCTCCGTGGGGAACACCGCGTCCGGCAGCACGTCGCGCAGACACGGTTTGTTCGTCGGTACTCGGCTCGTCCAGCGCCGATAGACCTTCCGCAGTTCCCAGAAGTTCGGAATCAGTGTGCCGGACATCCCCGCGAGCTTGGAATACAGCCGATAGAAGTTCTGGAAGGTGACCTGAGCCGCGTGCGAACTGGGCATGTTGATCTGAACGCTCTCCTTCGCCTCGACCGCCTGGTGTAAGCCGTCCCGCCAGTGCCGGTCGGGCATTGGGCGGCCCGTCCCCTCGTCGATGATGACGACCTTGTTCTCGCTGTTAATCATGTAGTGATGGTCGCGCGAAAACCGGTAGTGAGCGTGTAGCGCCCGCTCGACCGCTTCCAGAAGCTTGTCCATCGCCTTCGTGTGCTTGCCGGTCGGCGGGTTGGAGTAGCGAACGAGGTGCTTGCCGGTGTCGGTCAACTCGATCTTGTCCTTCTTGATGTTCATGGTGAAGTGCTGGTCGCGCTTCATATCGCGGGCGAGCTGGTCGGCCCACTTGAACACCACTTGCTCCTCCGGTTCGGCCGGTCGGGTAGGGTTGGCGATGATGAGCGGAGTCTTCGCCTCGTCGATAAAGATGCTGTCCGCTTCGTCCACAATCGCGTAGTGAAGGCCGCGTTGCACGCGCGGGTCAAGTCGCGCGCCTCCGCCCATCCACGCCGCCCAGAAGGGAGCCGTTTGTGCCTGCCCACCACGAAGCTTCAGCCGATCGCGCAGGAAGTCGAATCCAAACTCGGCCGCGGTCCCATAGGTGATGTCCGCCTTGTAAGCGGCGACCCGATCCATGTCCTCCATCTTCTGCTGAAGCACACCGACGGTCATGCCGAGTTGCTTGTACACCGGCCCGATCCACTCCGCGTCCCGCTTCGCCAGATAATCGTTGACCGTGGTGACGTGAACGCCCTTGCCGGAGAGAGCGTTGAGATACGCGGGAGCTGAAGCAGAAACGGTCTTCCCCTCACCCGTGGCCAGTTCGACCACTCCTCCAAAGTGCATCACGGCACCGGCGGCAAGTTGCACATCGAACGGCCGGATGCCGAGCGTGCGTTGAATCGCGACCGACACCAGCCCGAATGCCTGCGGCAGTAGTTTGTCGAGATCCCACTTTCCGCGCGCCTTCCCCCGGAGTTCCATGCTCAACTCCAGGAGTTTCTCGTCGGGCAGGTCGAGGTATTGTTGCTCGAAGTAGCGGAGCTTCGGGACCAACAGAGCCGCGCGCGAAAGTCTTCGCCACCACGGCGGGCCAACACGAGCGACAGCAGCGTTAACAGACCATCCACCGAGCCGGCCGGGGACGTTGTCGATCCGGCGAGTTGGTTCGAGTGGCTCGGCGAAAGGAAGTTCCTCAACGGTATTCATGGTGAGTGGTGAGTGGTGAGTGATTGGTGAGTGGTTTGGAGGGTGTGACCCTTCAATCCGACACCTGCTATGTCGAAATACTTGCTGGGTGGGTTGGGAAGTTTTCAAAGAAGACCCCTCACCCGCCGTTACCGTCGCTTCGCGACGACGGCGACCTCTCCCCGCAGGAGCGGAGCGAGGTGGTGTGGTTGCACTCTTCGCAAAGCTACACGAGAAGACCAACCGCGCCCACCTCGCCCCGCTCCTGCGGGGAGAGGTCGCCGCAGCGGAGCGCTGCGCTCCGCGTTCGCGGCGGGTGAGGGGTCTTCTGCCTTTCCCTCACCGACCGAGCACTTCGACGTAGCATCCGACACCGAGTGGAAAACAACCCTCTCCACGGTACCACTAAACTAAACACCAAACACGAAACGCCAAACACCAAAAACGAAACACCACTCACCACTCACCAAGAAACGAACGAAGCCCGCGGAGCAACTCCGCGGGCTTCGAGTGGTGCGCAAAATAACACGGGGAGAGTCTTGGACTCTCCCCGTGTACCAAGCTTACTTACGGGTCCCGTCCATCCCTTAGGTAGCCTGGCAGCCTTAACCGTTCCCCCCTCGGAACGGAAAAAGCCCTCACTTAGGAGGACCCCAGCACGCACAAAAACTGCGTGTTGGAGTCCGCGTCTGTTCCCCAACAAGGCGAACTGACGCGGACAACAAATACCTAGAGCACGGATTGTTCTGGGGCAAACGCGAGGCGGTAAAAAATACAAAATGATCGACTTTCGCGGCGGACCTGAAAAGTACAACCGGCAGGAACGAAATCTGGCGCGAGTTGGGGAGTTTTGCGGAAGCTGGCAGGTTACCCAGCGCAGAAAAAGAGCCACGGTCGCTTGCGCGGCCCGCGGCTGGGAAGCAGTCGGCAAAGATTCTCAGGGTTGCCCACGGAAGCGAATCGGGGTAACGGTCCCTGACTTTTCCCACTCGGAGGGGATGGGACGCTGGGCGTCTTCGCCGGTGTAGTGCCAGTGTCGCAATCCGTCTTCGCCGATCGTCCAGGAGAACGCGGCCGTCCGCCCATTCACCTTCGTGGGGAAGTCCACTTCGCCGGCCTCATCGTCGACGAGAGTGACGCCCAATCCGCTGAGTTCGGTCACGGCCGCTGCCCAGGCCTTCTCGGCTGTCGCGATTTCATCCGCGACCTGGTATCGCCGTTGGCGTTCCTGCCAGACCAGTTCTCGCCGCTGGCGGTCGAGCCGTTCCTGCTCAGGTGTCAGGCGGTTGATCTGCTGACGCAGGTTCACGATATCGGTCACGATACTTCGCACAAGCGGCAACATCTGCCGGGCTGTGGCGAGATCGAGAGTAATTTCCTTCTTCCGCGGTTTGCCGGCCGAGTTACTGGCGCGGTTGGGCGTGTTGCTCATGGTGACTCCCAAAGTATGAGGGGAGGCGGCCACCCCTCTATCCCCATTCTAGAAGCGCCTGGGACAGATGAATGTCCTCAGACGCAAAATCGACAGAGAAGGTTCGCCCGCACTCCCTCGTGCAGTTTCAGTCGGATTGGTGTGTCTGGTGTTTGGGCCGTGTCTGAGCGGTATTTAGGCCCAAACACCAGTTACACACCAATCCGACTGAAACTCTCCTAGCGATAGATTCGAGGCCCCCGGCCCACATTAGATTCGTTCCATTTCGTGCGGTGGATGAGATGGTGATACCGTCCACCGCCCAACAAGTGAAGGTCAGTCGCGCTTGAAGTTGCGCTGAAATTGCTTTGTCGAGAGCGACTTCGCGGGTTGGGTAAGCCTCGAAGTGGGATGCGTTTTTGGTAGATCGGATTCGCCATCTTCAGCCATCGGAGACGGCTATGCGACGTTTTCCCCGGCTGGAGCGGCGATTTTTGCGTTGCTGTGGATGCCGAGCCGCTTCCAGAAGACACGGAGAACCCTGACACTCGAAGGGACCGTTGCACATCCTCTCCAAAAAGCCGGCGCAGGAGTTGCTTTTGGTTTGGAGCCGACCACACAAGTCGGTTTCCCCTCTCGCCCGTCCTCCCGTCGCCCGTTCGGAGAGAGACCAATGACGAGTAAGCTTCTGCGCATCGCTTCCGCTGCCCTCCTGGTCACATTCAGCGGTCTGACCGCTCTGACCGCCGAGCCACAGAAGAATCCTCTTCCACCCGGCAAGGCTCCACCCGCCGCGCCGACCTTCCGCGCCAAGCAGGTGCTCGGCAGCAAGATTCTGATTCAGAACAACACTGCGGTCGGCACGGTGGAAGATCTTGTGTTCGACGACGCCGGCAACATGGAATACCTGATCGTTTCCACCAGCGACAAGAAGCTGATTACCGTGCCCTGGGATGCCACCAAGTTCGACCTCGAAAAGAAGACCGCGACCATCATCATCACACAGGAGAGGTTCAAGACGATCCCGACGTACACGGTGACAACATACCCGCAGTTCTACACACCGGCCTACCGAACCGAAGTGTACAAGTTCTACGGACTGACACCGCGAGAGCTGCGGCGACTGGAGCGGAAGCTCCCGTAACTAGCCAGTGAACGGTAATCAGTAATCAGTGATCAGGAATCAGGAATCAGGAATCAGTTTCGAGTGGCGAGCATCGACGACTCAGACTGATGACTGTTCACTGATTACTGTTCACTGTTCACTGCTGAATAGCAGTACAGCGCGGGTTTCCTGAATGCCGATGAGTCTGTTATCGGGAGGGAATCCGATGACAGAACAGGAAATCGCGGACTTGGGTCCGGCCTTCGCC
>JAKEEV010000092.1 GCA_022616395.1 Planctomycetia bacterium
GCCGGACGAGTTGTTCCGCGTGAGAACGGCACAAGTGAGATCGTTGCGAACTTCGGCGGGAAGTCTGTTCGCGTGCCGCTCACGGTCAAGGGCATGGGCGAAAACCTGCCTCTGAACTTCACCAATCAGGTTGTGCCGATCTTCACCAAGCTCGGTTGCAACTCCGGCGGCTGCCACGGGAAGCTCGCCGGTCAGAACGGTTTTCGGTTGTCGCTACTCGGCTTTGAGCCGGAACTCGACTTCATGACGCTCGTGAAGGAAAGTCGCGGGCGAAGGCTCTTCCCGGCGAACCCGGACGCGAGTCTGTTCTTGCTGAAGGCAACCGGTCGGATGCCTCACGGCGGCGGAAAGAAGATGGATCGCGACTCGGATGAATACAAACTGGTTCGGCGATGGATCGCTTCCGGGATGCCGTGGGGCGATGAGAAGGATCCGAAGGTCACGAAGATCAGCATCTTCCCCGACCACCGCGTCCTGACGCGTGGAAGCAAGCAGCAGTTCGCGGTGTACGCTCACTATTCGAACGGCACAACCGAAGACATCACGCGCCGCGCTCAGTATGAGAGCAACGACCCCGAAATCGCCGCGGTGGACGAACAGGGCGTGGTGCGCACTCACTCTCTCAGTGGCGAAGCGGCCGTCATGGCCCGCTATCAGGGAATGGTCGCGGTGTTCCGGGCAACGGTGCCGTTAGGTGTGAAGACACCGGAGTGGAACTTCGCCGAGAAGACCATCGTTGACAAGTTCACCACGAAGAAGTGGAAGGAACTCGGCCTTGTGCCTTCGGAATTGTGCAGTGATGAGCAATTCATTCGCCGAGTGTACATCGACATTACAGGTACGCTGCCGAAGCCGAAGGAAGTGCTCGCCTTCGTCGCGGACAAAGACCCCGCGAAGCGCGATAAGCTCGTTGACAAGTTGCTCGACACACCGGAATACGCCTACTACTTCGCCAACAAGTGGGCGGACATCCTTCGCGTCAAGCGCCGACAGGAACCGGGCCGGGCACAGGGAACGTTCGCGTTCCACGAATGGATTCGCGAGCAGATCGGCAACGACACGCCTTACAACGACTTTGTGCGCGGAATCATCGCCGCCAGCGGAGACGAGAGGAAGAACCCGCCGACCGTGTGGTACAAGGAAATCGACAAGCCCGAGCAGTTCGTGGATGACATTAGCCAGGTGTTTTTGGGTCAGCGCTTGGCGTGCGCGAACTGCCACCACCACCCCTACGAGAAGTGGAGTCAGGACGATTACTGGGGAATGGCCGCGTTCTACGCTCGCATCGGCCGCAAAGAAGTCCGCCTACCGACAGGCGACATCAACCGCGGGGATAACCGCGTACAGGTGATCTACATTCGCACCATCGGCAACGTGAACAACAAGCGGACCGGCCAGCGCGCTGAAACGAAGCCGCTCGACGCGGACACGATGACCATCTCCACCGACGAGGATCCGCGACAGAAGCTCGTGGACTGGATGGTGGACCCGAAGAACCCGTTCTTCGCGCGGACGGTGGCGAACCGCTACTGGGCACACTTCTTCGGGCGCGGAATTGTCGACCCGCTCGATGATATGCGAATCACCAACCCGCCGAGCAATCCCGAACTGCTCGATGCGCTCGCTCAGAACTTGATCGACAACAAGTACAGCTTGAAGGCTCTCATCAAGACCATCTGCAAGAGCCGCACCTACCAACTGAGCAGCACGCCGAACGACTTCAACAAGCACGACAAGCAGGCTTACGCTCGCTACTACCCGAAGCGGCTCCAGGCGGAAGTGCTGCTCGATGCGCTCTGCCAGGTGACCGACAGTCCGACGCGCTTCAACGGGCTACCGGGCGACAAGAACGCTCCGAACCGCGCGATCATGCTGCCGGACGAGTCGTTCGCTTCTTACTTCCTCGATGTAACCGGTCGGCCGCAGCGCATCAGTGCTTGCGAGTGCGAACGCGTGGGTGAAGTGAACCTCGCGGCGGTTCTGCACATGCTCAATAGCGACGAAGTGCAGAACAAGATCGCCCGCGCCGGCAGCCGCGCCGATGTGCTGGCCAAAGCCGACGACAAGCGCTCAGACGAGGAGAAGATCACCGAGTTGTTCCTGTGGGTCTTCGCTCGCAAGCCAACGGCCGACGACATGACGGCGGCCATCGACCACATCAAGAAGATGGAAGCCAAGAATGGCCCCGCTGGCCGAAAGACCGCCTACGAGAACATCACCTGGGCACTCGTGAACACCAAGGAGTTCTGGTTCAACCAATAACGCGGCTTGGCGAACGGCCGGCGTGAGCCGGCTGGTGAGACGTAATCACGCGAGCTGCCGGTCACCCCGGCGGCTCGATTTCGTTCCACACGCGGTTAATCCAGCGCTCAATATCGCGGCTTGGAAGGGAGATCGGATTAACAGGCATCTGGAATAATTTCCGCATCGCGGTGAACAATCCTTCGCATTCGCACGCGGCCCGTTGGCCGCAGAAGTCTTGCACTTCGTAAGAATCTCCCGTTCCACACGCGAGCCAGACAGCTTCCTTCTCCCATATCCACACAATGAACGCGGCGTTCTCCAAATCACCGTCATCCATCAACAAATCCCACAGTGGTCGTTGGCCGTCTTCCGAGTTCGCCGCTCTCGCTTGTGTCCAAGAATCGAAGTTGGTGGTGAGGGACCCCCCGGACTCTTTCGACCGTGAAGCACTCCCGCACAACCGCAGGAGAGGCAGTCAACATCTCATTGATTTTCAAAACGAGTTGTTGGTCTGACTGCGGCTCCATCGTCACCCCTCCGGCTTTTCGCTTGCCTTCATCTCGGCCGCGAGCTTCTTGATCGCGTCGGGGCCGAGTTGGGCGAGCGCCCACGAGAGCAGCACGTTGGCTACCTGACCGGCCGATGGCGAGAAGCCTTCCTCTGAGATGGCCGCAGCCAGTTCCTCCAGGCGCTTCCACTGCTTCTCGCTCAGGGGAACCTTCCCCACCTTGTCCGCGTCGGGCAAACCCGGACGCCCGCCGCTCGATTGCAGTCGGCGGAACAACTCCTGCCGCACCGCGAAGAGCGTGATCGGCCCCAGCGCGCCTTCTGTTCGCGCACCGGCTGGCTTCGCGCCAAGCGCCTTCGCTACCTCCGCTGGATCGAGTATGCGCTCCGTGGACGGCTTGATTTTGATCGTCGGAGCGGTGGACGGTTTGATGCGAATTGGGTTCATTCTTGGTCTCCTGTCTCATCTGTGGCCGAATCGAATTCGCGAATGAGGAAAAACTGCTTCTGATATTCGACAGCGACTTCACCTTGATTTGTCTCCCGACCCATCCGGTGAAGGAACTCGCGGACGCGCGGAAGATTCTCGAAGAACACCTCAGGGCGGAGAAACGAGTAGACCACAACCGGATGTTCCCAAATCAACTCGCCCTGATCGTTGCCCCAAACACCTTCGGTCTGCGGCATCGCAGTCGCATCGCCGTTGAGTTCAGTGAGTAAGGCGAGAGCTTCGAGAATCCACTGGCGCTGATTGCCGATTTCCTTCCCGTTCTTGTCTTTGTTCGGGATGTACACGGTAAAGCACTGTGTCGCATAGTTTTCCTGTGCGCCGAGTGCTGCGGCTAAGTCAATGTCGTCAGTTGCGATCCGACTCCTGCCCTTCTTCCTCGCCATGTGGGCGCCTCCTGCTTTTCCACACGTTAACTCTTTCGGGCCAGTAAGTCAACGTCCTCCAATTGTTGTCCGCGGCATGACAAGCGGATACGCTCGGTCGATTCCGCTTCCATCCTGTCATTCCGTACTTCGAGGAGTCGACCAGCCACTCTTCACCCGCGAGCACCAACGGCAAGATCATCCTCAAAGGTCGGAAGATGGTCTCCTGCGTCGCTGAAAAGTAGGTGCCGCGGTTCTTGAGTGCGACCAAAGCACCCGCCGTGTTGCCCGATGCCAGAATCCGCGTATTCTGGCATCACTCCGGAGCGAAGGTCGAATCGCGCGAGTACCAACCTGCCCATGTCGCAACCATCACCCCCAGCGGTTCCGCTTCCCGCGCAGGCACGCGAACGCACGTCTCGCCTCACCTGGATACTGCTGGCGCTTGCAGTGCTCATCCCGATTGGAATCGCGAGCGGGTTGCGCTACTTACCAGCGAGCAGCGTCCCGGTCATTACAAGTCAGGTGTCACACTTTCCCCCGGCCGATCTCGCGTTTGACCAGCGAGAACTCGGACCAACCCCCGGATTCCGACCGCGAATTACTCACGTGCGCATCGTCGATCTCAACAAGGACGCCCAGCCGGAAGTGCTGGTCTGCGATGCGCAGCGCAACCGCGTGTTCCTGTATCGCCCACTCCCCAACTCTGCGTGGGAGGAAATACCGCTTGGCGACGAGTTGAACAGCCCGGCCGCGGCCACGCCGGTTGACCTCGATGGTGATGGCGATCTCGATCTGGTCGTCGCGGGCCTCGGGAGCGTGATGCCGACCGACGAGACCGTGGGCCGGGTCATGTGGCTCGAGAACACAGGCGGTGTGTTCGTCAACCATATCCTTCTTGACGATGTGCGTCGCGTGTCGGATGTTCAACCTGCTGATCTGGATGGAGATGGGGACATCGATCTGGCGGTTGCCGTGTTTGGATATCACCACGGCGAAATCCTCTGGATGGAGAACAAGGGCGGCGGGCGCTTCCGCGATCACCAACTTCTCGCCACTCAGGGGCCGTCGCACGTTCCGATTGCGGACTTCGACGGAGACGGAACCCCCGATATCGCTGCGCTCGTGTCGCAAGAGCACGAAGAAGTGTGGCTGTTCAAAAACCGCGGGAAGGGAGAATTCACACCGCGAATGGTTTACCAGACGCTCAACTTTGACCTGGGCGGTGCCGGGTTGATTACCACCGACCTTGATCGCGATGGTAACCTCGATCTGCTCCTTGTCGCGGGCGACAATC
Organism: Planctomycetia bacterium; assembly: GCA_022616395.1. Lineage (GTDB taxonomy): Bacteria > Planctomycetota > Planctomycetia > Gemmatales > Gemmataceae > Gemmata. The sequence continues at coordinate 4,922 of JAKEEV010000092.1, forward strand.
TCGAAGTGAATCGCCACTATCCGCAACCCTGGCACGGTTGCTTGTGGTTGAAGAACGTCGGCGGTGGGCAGTTCGATACGCACAGAATCGCCACTGTGGGTGGGGTGTATGCCGCGGCAGTCGCCGACTTCGATGTCGATGGGGATAACGACGTGGTTCTCGCCTGCATGTTCAATGACTGGCATCGCGCCGGGGCTGCGAGTCTTGTCCTTCTGGCGAACGACGGCCGGCAGAACTTCTCCCCAAAGACAATTGCCAGCCGGCCGATTTACCTGGCTACGATCACGGCCGGCGACCTCAACGGTGATGGCCGGCCGGACGTGGTCGCTGGGTCGCTGTATCTGGACACTCCAGCGCCTGATCGCATCGGCCGCCTGACCGCCTGGCTGAGCCGGAAGGAGCCTGCGCGATGAGTCGCACCCGCATACTTCTCGTCGCGGTGATCGTCGCCGAATTGTGCGTTGGTGGCCTGCTCGCCGTGCGGCGTCTGGACAAGGCTTCACCCCCGCTGCCGGATTTCTCGGAAGTGGATTCGGTCACGGCGAGCGAATTCCGCCGACTCGCGGCAAACTGCCAGACGGCCGACGACTGGGCAACCCTGGGGGAAACTTACCTCGCGACCGGGTTCTTTCCCGAGGCGGAGGCGTGCTTGCGACACGCATCGAAGCTTGACACGAAGAGCACTGAGTTCGCGTTCAAGCACGCGTTCGCCCTGGAGCGGATCGGGCGACTCGACGAAGCCAACGCTCAATACCGGAGCGCAATTGATCGAAATCACCCGCGAGTCGCGGACTGCTGGTACTACATCGGGCGGAATCACCTTCGCATGGAACAGCCCGATCTCGCGCTTCTGGCGTTCGGTCGCGCCGATGGTTTGCCTGCCGCAAAGTACGAGTTGGCGCTGCTGGCTGCGAGGGACGGCCGAACGGCTCGGGCCGACGAGGTGGCGGCCCAACTCGCCAGCGAATTCCCGAACGCGTATCCACCCGCGTCACTCCGCTACCGACTTGCGCTGACCCGCAACGACCGGCCCGCGACGGAGTTGCTCTCCGACCAGTTCTTCCGACGACGCGTTCCACTCCCCACCCCGTTTGACACCGAGGTTCAGTGGGTGTTCGGAACGGCCGATGGTTTTGGCCGCGCGAAGCTGTTCCGCGATGCGGGGCGCGAGGCCGAGGCGGGTCGGTTCGTCGGCTCGGAGGAGAAACTCCGCTCGGCGCTTGCCGCGCGCTGGGAACCGGAAGTCGCCGACCGGCTCGCGGATGTTGTCTTCACGCTCCGCCGGCCGGACGAGGCAGTTCGAAGCTTGACCGAAGTTGTCGAGCGGGGTGGGCCATCGTTTGAGAGGCTCTGGCGACTTGGTCAGGCTTATGTTGCGCTGGATCAGGCCGACAAGGCGCTTGCCGTGTGGGAACGCGCTGCTCGGTTCGCGTCTGGGCCGCGAGCGCGCGACCTCTGGCACGACCTGGCGAGCTGGTACGAGAACGCCAAGCAGCCAGACAAAGCCAAACCGCTTTACGCGCGGGCCTACCTGATTGACGGCACCGACGCGCTGACCGCGGGGCGCCCAGACGATGCAGTGCGCGCGCTGAAGCAAGCCGTGGAAGCCGACCCACAACTTGCTCACGCCTGGTTCGCTCTTGGGGAAGCGCATCGGTTCGCAAGTCGAACGGATGACGCGCGCACCGCATACAACCAGTGCCTGAAGATCAACCCCGATCACGGGCGCGCGATCCGAAGCCTGAAGTTGCTCGGCGGGTGATGCGGTGAAACGCAAACAGGGCGAGCCAGAAGGCTCGCCCCGTTGCGACGGTGAAAGTCGTCGGTTACTACTTTTTCTTGGAATCGAGCTTGATCTCGATCGGCTGGCCGTCTCCGGTCACGGAGAAGGCGAGGATGGTCTGCGCGGGGTCGCTGTAGCAGGGAGGGAACTCGTCCTTGATGTCGAGTCCCTCGATCACCGCGCCCGCGCCTTCCTCACTGCTTACGGTCTGGGCCTTGCCCTTGCTGACCGTGACCTTGTATCTCCCGGCGACCAGACCCTGCTTCCCCTTCCCGCTGGTTATGACGAACTTGCCATCGGTGCCGGTCTCGGCGTAGCCGCTTGAGGTCGGGTCGGTATCAGTGTCCGGGAAAAACCGGACCGTGACGTTCGCCATCGGCTTCCCGTCGAGGGTGACAATTCCCGAAACCGGAAGCTCCGGTCCGCCACCCCCGCAGCCGATCAGAAACAGCAGGCACCCGCAGAACAATAATCGCATTGCAAGAATCCTCACAGGTGTCGTGTCGAGGGCCGAGCGTCAGTCCGTGTTGGCGATGACTCCCGCAGACATATTGGCCATATGCTCAAGAGTAAGCGCGGGGACACTCTCCCGCACGAAGCGGATCGACCCGTCACCCATGGCGAAGAGGGCGCCGCCGGTGTGCAAGCTGCCGACCCGGCCCCAGTCGCCCAGACGCCCCGGACGCGGCGCCTGGGTGCCGGTGGACGTCGGGTCGCAGTTGTTGGTCCAGGAGGCGATCAGCGACCAGTTGTTGATACCCTGGGTCGGCGTGCCGCTACTGCCAACCCGCCCGGTGCCCGGGTCCAGACCGGTCTGAACCCAGCCGCGGTACGCCCACACTTCGCCCCACCCGTTGCAGCGCGGCTCAACCAGCGTCTCGCCGAGCATGAAGGTGTTGCTCGAACCGTCCTTCGCGTCCTCGATCTTCGAGTTGCTGTTCTCCCCGAAATAGTACCGAATTTGGGCGTTTGTATTGTTCCTCCAGAAGTTGCAGGTGTTGAAGTCGTTCCCAGTCCGGGTGATGAAGTCGTAGTTGGTCCGCTGGCCGGGAAGGCCGCCGCTCGCGGGGCCGATCGCGCCGTAGCGGTTCGGGTGGTTCTGCGGGTTGCTGTTCCGTGGGCCAGAGTCCGACGGACAGATGAACATGTTGATCACGGTGTTAGCCAGCAGCATGTTTGAGGTCGGCGTTCCGTTTGAACTCGTAGTCCCATTCCACGGCGGGCCGCTGTAATTCCCGCGCAGGTTCCGGACCGTCCCGTTGTTGGCCCAAATCACGCTGGAAAACGGCAGATCCAGGTTGAACTGCTTGAACAGGGCTTCTTGCTCGATGTACGGGAGGACAAGAATCCACCCGCTCATGTTGAGGACTTTCACATCGCCGTTCCCGGTTGCGGAGGAGCCACAGAACCCGTACCCGCGGCCGGCCGGAGGCAGAGTTCCCTGGGCGGATTGGTAATTGTGGCAGGCGAGTGCCAGTTGCTTGAGGTTGTTGGAACACTTCATGCGAGCGGCAGCTTCGCGCACTTTCTGGACCGCGGGCAGAAGTAGCCCGATGAGGATCGCAATAATTGCGATCACCACCAAAAGCTCAATCAGCGTAAAACCAGCACGGACCAACAGACGAGTTGTGTGTAGACGAGGCATTTCGCAGCCTCCTCAAGGACAGGATAAAGGGAAGTAGAACCGAGTACCGACAAACCGCGCGAGAATCCGCGAACAGCAGAAACGAACAGTGTGTTGAGAGTAACCCTGCTCAGCGGGGGTTTCAATCGGATTTCGCAACATTCTTATCTCTCTTTCTGAATCCCTCGGCGTCGCGATTCTGCCGGTTGCGACAGAGCGGACGGTCGGGTAAGGTCGAAGCGAACAGCCGCGAGACGCCCAATCCGCGCCGAGGACCGATACTCCACCAAACCACCGATGCCACACTCGCATTCACACGCATTCGATTTCTTCAACGCCTCCGAGCGCGACGGGCTTCTGCTGTCGCGTCGGAATCTGTTCAAGGCTGGACTCGCCGGCTTCGGCGCGCTGACGATGCCGGAATTGCTGCGCGCCAAAGAGAACGGACAGGCTCCCGCCAAGAGCGTGATTCTTCTGTGGATGGCCGGCGGGCCAAGTCAAATCGATACGCTTGATCCCAAACCGAACCGCCCGCCAGAAAACCGAGGACCGTTTGGCGTCACCAAAACGAAGCTTCCAGGCGTCATCATCTGCGAACACCTCCCCAAGCTCGCCGAGAGGCTCGACCGCTTCACCATCATTCGCTCTGTTGATTGCCGACACAGCAACCACGAGCCGAACACGGTGATGCAGACCGCGAACTTGCTCGCTGAATCTCGCACCAACCCCGAATCGCGCCACTACCCCGCGATTGCTTCTCTTGTGGCGAAGTTTCGCGGACCGAATCACCCACAGGTGCCGGCCTACGTCGCGTTCATGCGGTCACGCACGCATCTGGCCTTCGGCGGCTATCTCGGCAAGCAGTACGATCCGTTCCTGGCGAACGAAGCCGCTCGGCTGCCGGTGTACGATCTCGTCGGGAAGGACACCGGTCAACTCTCCGGTGGGAAGATGTTCGAGTTGCCCGCGGATGTGTCCGCCGAGCGCATGGGTGATCGGCAAGCGTTACTGAAGAACTTCGACCGGCTACGCTCGGACATTGATAGCACCGGCGCAATGGCGGGACTGGAAAAGTACGAACAACAAGCAGTCGGAATGCTGACAGGTGGGAGAGTGCGGGACGCGCTCGACTTATCGAAGGAACCGATGGCAACTCGCGAGAAGTATGGGAAACACCTCTGGTGTCAGCAAGCACTCCTGGCGCGCAGACTTGTGGAAGCGGGGAGCGCCTTCATCACGCTTGACTTGAGTTACCACACTGCCAGCGGCACCTGGGACACGCACGGCGACAACATCCCGCCTTATGGTGGCATCCGCAAAGGACTCGGCCCGCTGTTGCCGCTGTTCGATCATCTCATCACGACGCTCGTGAGCGATCTTGAGCAACGCGGACTGTTGGACCAGACGCTGGTGATCGCGATGGGCGAATTCGGCCGCACTCCTCAACTCGGAACGCAGAACAGCACCGACGGCCGCAACCACTGGCCGATTGTGATGTCGATGCTCGTCGCCGGCGGTGGGTTGAAGCACGCTCAAGTGATTGGAAGCTCGGAAAAAGACGGAGGAGCGATTCAGGAACGCCCAGTGACTCCGGGCGACCTCGCGGCGACGATCTACCGATACTTCGGCGTACCTCTCAACTCGACTTACACCGACCCCGCTGGCCGTGTGTTGAATCTCTTGCCCAACGGAGGAGAGCCGGTGAAGGAGTTCTTCTAGTAGCACCTCAAGTCTTATTTGTTTGGGTGGCCGGGGCAGAGTCTTCGATGCCCCGGTTTGAAGTAGGTGTCGCTTGTCGAGCGGCACAGGGGAAATGCGGAATGCGGAACTCGGAATGCGGAATGGAAACCAAATCCAAATCCCCGACTTTGCGACTTCTGTCTTCTTGTCGTTGATTCCGCATTCCACATTCCGCATTCCGCATTTCTGACGATTCCGCAATCCACATTCCGAATTCCGCATTCCTCAGCGCCCGCCTCGGCAAGGCGGGCCTACTGAACCGGGGCATCGCAAAGCCTCTGCCCCGGCCACCCACTCTGTTCGACTTGAAGCGCTACGAAGCGAGTGGATTCAATCATCCGAAAATCCGCGAGCCTCCGGAGCGCTCACAATGGCGCTCCGGAGGCTCGCGGATTCAGCAGAGTCTTGTCGGTCAAGTCGTGGCGGGTGCCGGGGCAGTTTCGGGAGCGGGTGGAGGAGCGGGTTTCGGCTCTTCCGGCGGAGTCGCTTCTCCGGCCTTCAGGATGTGTGTCACCTTTACCCGAACGTAAGGTTGCGTGTGACCCTTCAGCCGCTTCGATGCCTTTCGGCGCCGGAACTTCTGGGTCATCGTCTTGGTTGTGGGGAAGTCGATCACCTGAGCCAGCACTCGCGCTCCGGTGACAAGCGGCTGACCGATCAGCGTGTCGGCTCCGCTTTGCAGGAGCAACACCTTTGGAAGTTCCAGGCGCTGACCGGCTTCCACCTCGCGGAAGTCGAGCGTCACCATGTCTCCGGCTTCAACCCGATATTGTCTGCTTCCGTCTTCAAAAATCGCGTACATGGCACTTCACCTGAACAATATGCGTGAGCATTGCGAAGACAGAAATCATAGGGCTTTGTGAAACCCCTGACCAGTGGCTCACGCACGAAAGTCCGGCGTCTTTGCTTTCGGCCTTTGCTCACACGCAGGGTTCGGGCGTCTTCTCCTTCGGCTTTGCCGAACACAGCGGGCGGACAGCGGCGAGGATCGCTTCCGGTGCGGCTTCGTAAGCAAGCAGTTCGTCCATCACTTCCAGGATCATTTTCTTGCGTGGTGGGTCGGTTGCCATTGCCCGGGCGAGCGTCTGCTCGATCTCGTGAGCGGCAGTGCCGAGCAGACCGAACCGCTTGGCGAGCTGGGCGTCGAGGTTATCTGGCTCGGAATCGCCAATTCCCAGAGCCAGCAATTCTTCGACGCTGGCCTTGTCGCCACTGGCTTCCCGGCGTTCGATCAGCTTTCCGCGTAACGTCAGATCGGCCTGTTGCTTCTCGCGCTTCAGGGAGGTGTCGTCCGCGAGTAACTGCATCTGGTATTTCGTGATAGCAACGATCATTGCCAGCCCCACGATCGCGCCCGCGAGGATGGAGATGACCGCAACGATTTGGCCCGGAGACAGGCGGTCGAGAAGCGCTTCCATTACCAAACCCTCCGAAGTGTGACGTGGATGCTCGGCGACTCCAGTTGCCGTGTATTCGCTTCTCAAGGCGAATTATTTAGCCGCGTTCCGCAATTGGTTTTACGGGTCGGCGTGGGGGGCCCTTGTAAAGCGCTCGCGGGCGGATGAGCCGGTTGTTGTCGAGTTGCTCGATGACGTGTGCGGACCAGCCGCTGATACGCGACATGGCGAAGATCGGCGTGTAAAGCGGAATCTCCAACTTCATCGCGTAGTAAAGCCGTCCCGCGGGCCAGTCGAGGTTCGGGAACATATTCTTCTCGGTCGCCATGACGCGTTCGATGATGTCCGCCGTGTCTTCCCACTTCTGAAGCTCGGTCCCGCGATCGGCGTTCGTCTGGCGAACTTGCGTTGCCATGTCCTGCGCGAACTTCTTCAAAATGCCCGCGCGCACGTCGCCGGTTTTGTAAACGCGGTGACCGAAACCCATGATGCGTTCCTTGCGAGCCAGCGCGGACTTCGTCCACTCTTCCGCCTTCTCCGGCCCACCGCTCGCGAGCAGGATGTCCATGACCTTCTCGTTGGCACCACCGTGCAGTGGACCTTTCAGCGCGCCAATCGCGCCGGTAATCCCACTATGAAGGTCCGAGAGCGTGGAGACGATCACACGCGCAGCGAACGTGCTGGCGTTGAACTCGTGCTCCGCGTAAAGAATGAGCGACACGTCCAGCGCCTTCACTTCCATCGGAGAAGCTTCAACACCTCGAAGCATGTAAAGAAAGTTCGCCGCGTGTGAGAGATCCTGACGCGCGGGCACTTCCGGCTGGCCTTTCGCGATCCGATAATGGTCCGCGATCACAACGGGAATCTGAGCCAGCAGTCGCTCAGCCTTCCGCAAGTTGGCATCGTGCGCGTTATCCGCGCTGTCTTGATCGAAGTGCCCCAGCGCGCTGACGGCAGTGCGAAGAGCATCAAGCGGAGTTGTCCACTTGGGCAGCGCGCCGAGCAAGTCCTTGATCGGAGGAGGAACCCGGCGCGCTGCGGCCACACGCGTCTGAAACTCCTTCAGCTGTACCGCGGTCGGTAATTCGCCGTGCAGAAGCAAGTACGCGACTTCGTCGAACGAGCAGTGCTCGGCCAGATCGCCGACGAAATATCCGCGATAGCTCAGTCCGCCTTCGACGGTGCAAATGGCGGTTTCGCCCGCGATCACGCCTTCGAGACCGGGAGAATACGCTGGTGTGGTCATTGGAAATCACTCGCTTGCTCGTAAAGTTCCAAGTTTCAAGTTCCAAAAGTTCCAAGTTGAAGACAGCCGAGTTGTACGTCTTTGACTTGGAACTCTGGAACTTGAAACTTGGAACTCGCTTTCAGGCCACTTTCGCCGTCGGAGGCGGCCATAGAAGAGAGTAAACGGTGTTGGCCAGCATGGCGAGTACGAAGTCGATCATCAGGATAGCCACGAACGAAATGACGAACGCCTCGGTTGCCGCTCGGCCAACGCCTTCGGCTCCCGCACGGCTGTTGAATCCGCGATGACAGGCGATCAGCGACAGCACCCCGCCGAAGACCAGCGACTTCCCCAGCCCCACGTTGACGTCCCATAACTTCACGAACTCGCGGGTGTGCCTCCAGTAGTGGAAACTGTCGATGTCGTAGACGTGCAGACAGATGAGCGAGCTACCGACAAGCCCCATCACATCGGCCAGGACAGTGAGCAGCGGGAGCATCAGAAGACAGGCGAGCACCCGAGGTGCAGCAAGATACTTCACCGGATCGACTCCCAGACACGCGAGAGCATCGAGTTGCTCGGAGACGCGCATCGTGGCTAACTCCGCGGCCATCGCCGAGCCGATGCGACCGGAGAGCATCACCGCCGCCAGCACCGGTCCCAGTTCACGCACCACCGACATGTGAATCACCGCGCCGAGCGAGGTTTCCAGCCCGATCGTGTAGAACTGACCATACGCCTGCACGGCGAGCACCATCCCGATGAACATGCCGGTGATGGCGATCACGCCAACGCTATTGCTTCCGACTTCCACGCACAGGCGAAGCAACTCGCGGGCGCGGAACGCTCGCTCGACGACGCCCGAGCCCGTGCGAATGGCGAACAAGCACCAGTCACCCAGCGCGACAGCCGCGTTGGTCAACGGCGCAAACCAGCTTCGCGTTGGTGGAGGGGTTGGTGCCGACGACATGACGCGGTTGTACCGCGCCGGGGAAGGATTGGGCAATGTGAATGAGCGTCGAGGCGTCAGCCCGACGGTGCTATAACAACACCGTCGGGCTAACGCCTCGACGCTCACAGAAACCGTCGACCTGCCGCCGCGACGAACAGGTTACGTCGGGATTTCGCGCACGGGCACGCCGTTTTGCCATTGCACCCAGACTCGGCGTTCAGGGTTCCACGCCAGCCCGGAGAATCGGCGAGCTGCGAGGTCTTCAGCTACTGATGCAGCCGGGCGCGGTTCCGGGTCGGGCACGGGGGCAAAATACCCGCCCATGCGGCGTTCAAAGTCCTTGCTTGCTTCATGCATCCGCATCGCGGCCAGTTCCGCCTGACCCAACAGCCACACCACCACCGCCACCACCATCAGACTGATGGATGGTAGGTAGAGACCCATGAGCAGGAAGCCGACCGCGAGCACCGTACTCACCTTCGCGGCGATTTCCGTAGCTCGCAGTCGCGTCATGCGAATAGAGAGCAGCGCCCGCAGCACGCGTCCACCGTCCATCGGGAACGCGGGCAGCAAGTTGAACCCGAACAGCATCAGGTTCGCCCAGAACAGATTCGACACGAAGACATCAACCAGGTCGGTGCTATTCGCCCACGGAAGCGTCATTCCGCTGACGAATATCCCGGCGAGCATCCCGGCCGCGATCACCAGATTCACTGCCGGCCCAGCCAGCGCGACCGCGATCTCCTGCGAGGGCTTCTCCGGCATTCCTTCCAGTGAAGCGACTCCACCGATTGGGTAAAGCGTGATGTCTCCCGTGCGGATGCCGTAAGCAGCGGCCGCCAGCGCGTGCCCGACCTCGTGCAGAGCCACGCACGCGAACACCGCGAACACCAGGAGCAAGTTGAGCACGATGACCGCGACGCTCGAACTCAAACCGGTGAACAACACCAACAGCGGCAGCAACCAGAACGTCCCGTGGACGTACAGATCGATGCCGAAGATTTTCCCCAACTTTAAAGAATTGAACATGTAGGTATTATCCGGTTAGTTGGAGCAATTCCGCACTGCTCCACTGCATTATTCGATGGACGGCAAGTCCTATTAGATTCGCTGAAGCCGATTGGGAATACGGAAAACTGCCTTCGGCGGACGGAAAAGCGGAACCGTCAGAAGAACAGGATCACGATGTTGAAGAAAATCGCGATGCCGAGCACATCGGACAGAGTCGCGATGAATGGAGCCGACATCAGCGCGGGATCTTTCCCGATCGCCTTGATCGCGATTGGAAGCATGGAGCCAACCACGGCTCCCGTCAGACAAATGCCCATCACGGCGAAGGTCACCACCCAGACCAGATACCAGAACATCCCCGGCGGAACCTTCTCCTGAATGTTGTCTGGAGTCAAGAAATAAGTCCGGACAATGGCCAGGATACCGAGAGTGGCGGCCAGCGCCGCCGCGATTAACGTCTCACGTCGAAATACCCGGAACCAGTCAGCTACTCGAACGTGTTCAAGAGCAAGTGCGCGGGTCACCAGAGTCGCGGCCTGAGAACCGGCGTTTCCCCCGACAGATAAACACAAGGGAATGAACACGATCATGAACGCCAGGCCGGTAGTCGTCTTCTTCGCGTTAGCCGTCGTTTGCGCGGACTGCGGTTGTTCCGTCTTCGGTTCCAGTTTCCCCTCGTAGTGCGCCATCACGTTGATCGTGCCCATCTGGAGGATGAACAGGAACGCCAGCCAGAACGCCCGGCTCTTCCAGATGGCCCACATGCTGGCTTCCAGATAGTTTCCCTCAAGCGGGCCGACAGCGCCCTGTCGCTGCAAGTCTTCGGTTGCCTCGCGAGTAACCACGTCGAGCACATCGTCGTGAGTGACGATACCCAGCAAGCCGAACTGTTCATCGACCACCGGCACGGCGATAAGGTCGTAGCGAGCGAAGAGCTGAGCCACGGCCTCCGCGTCCTCGTCATAGCGGAGCGTGACGAGATCAGTTTCCATCAGCTCGCGAATCAGAGCGTGTCTCGGTGCGAGGATCAAATCGCGCAGCGAAACGACACCCAGCAGACGCCGCGGAGCGGGCGAGCCGTCCGGTCGGCGCACGGGATCATCCAGGACGTAGATGTAGTAAATGGTTTCGCGGTCGGGGGCTTGCTGGCGGAGTTGGTCGATTGCTTCGGCGGTGGTGAGTGTTCCTGGGAGCCACGCATAATCGGTCGTCATCAGCGAGCCGACGGTGTTCTCGCCGTACTGGAACAGTGTGGCGATGTCCTTGCGGTCGGCTTCGTCCACAAGCCGCATGATCGCTTCGGTCACGCGAGGCGGGAGCCGGCGCAAAAGATCGACGCGGTCGTCGTGGGACATCTGCGAAAGCAACTGCCCGACTTGCGGCCGTGCCTTTTCCGCCATCTCCACTTGAAGAGCCAGAGGCAAGTATTCAAAGATCGAAGCCTGCGTGCGGATATTCGCGCTACTGATGGCTTCCCAAATCTGTTCCGGGGTGAAATCTTCGAGCGCTTCGGCCACTGTTGCCGGGTGAAGCGATTCGCAAAACTCCCGCAACCCGGCGGAATTCTTCTCCGCGAGCATCATCTTCACTTCAGGGCCAAACAGAGGATGAGCCATTGGAGATTGCAGATTGAAGATTTCAGATTGAAGATTGGTGATGGCGGTCTGCGATTTGAAGATTTGGGATCACGACTGAGTACGCTCTCGCTTCAGACGCGGATGCGACGGACGCGGGCTGGCTTTCAATCTGAAATCACAAATCTGAAATCACAAATCCGAAATCACCACGTTGTCAATGAGCCTTGTGGTTCCGAGGAACACGGCGACCGCCGCGACCGCGGGTCGGTCGAGCCGGCCAAGCGGTTGAAGCGTCTGGGAGTCCACGATGCTCATGTAATCGACCCGCGCGCCTGGGATCGCTGAAAGCTCCGCGTGCAGTGCCGATTCCAGCCGGGCAACATCGATTTCGCCAGCCAGCGCTCGTGCGCGGATGAACTGGAGTGCTTTGTGAATTCGCGGGGCTAC
>JAKEEV010000779.1 GCA_022616395.1 Planctomycetia bacterium
CTCACGCTCCGCGTGAGGACTACAATCCACGCCACTCGGCGAGTGCCTACTACTTTGCGCGCGAGAAGTCGCTATACTCGGTGTCGCACCGGGAGGTCGCGCCATGTTGCGAAGCATGTTAGTTGGCCTGGATGGTTCAGCGTTCAGTGACGCGGCTGTGTTGCTCGGTCTGCGATGGGCGGCTCAGACCGGAGCCACGCTTGTGGGTCAGACGATCATCGACGCGGCCCGAATCACCGCTCCGGCAATTGCTCCGGTCGGGTCTGGCGTCTACCGCGCATTTCGAGAAGATCCGAAGTTAATCGAGGCGAAACGAGCCGCCGATGAGCTGCTGGCGCGTTTCACCACCCGATGTGAAGAAGCGAAAGTGACTTCCAAGCCAGTGCAAGATATCGGCACACCCGCCGAGGAGATTCTCGCTCAGGCTCAGCGGCACGACCTGATCCTGCTCGGCATGGAAACGCACTTCTGGCCCGGTTCGCCGAAAGAACCCTGCGACACGCTCGACCGCGTGCTTCGCTCTCCTCCTCGTCCTGTTGTTGCGGTACCGGAAGCAGTCGGTGAGGGGAACACTGCGGTCATCGGCTATGACGGAAGCCTACAGGCAGCGCGCACGGTCGCCGCGTACCTCGCGACCGGCTTACACGAACGCTATCAGACCGTGATCGTGACCGTCGATAACGACTTCGAGGAAGCATCGCGAATCGCGGACCGCGCGTTCGTCTACCTGACACAACACGGAGTCAGTGTGAAAGCGCGACCCGTGGAAACGCGACTCGACCCCGCGTCCATCCTGCTCGACCACACACTTCAACTGAAGGCCGGACTGCTGGTGATGGGAGCGTTCGGCCGTTCGGCACTCCACGAGTTCTTCTTCGGCTCGACCACGCGCGGAGTCCTGCGCGGAAGCAAAGTGCCCGTGATGCTCTACCATTGAAAAACAAGCCGCACGATAAACGCAGAAAACGCACGATAAAGACAGAAGACAGATCAGAAGAGTTCAGACAGACAGGCAGGATAACAGGATACAGGAGATAGATTTCTGATCCTGTCTTGTCCTGTAATCCTGTCTAACTTCTTCTGTTCTGATCGTGCGATTGTCTGCGTTCATCGTGCGGCTGATACTCTTCTGTCTTCAATCGTGTCTTTTATCTGCGTTTATCGTGCGGCTTCTCATACGCAATCGCATGGATTGGTTTCCACGGTTGAGTTCCGGCGGCGGCTGGCTTCGCCTTAACCAAAAGTCAAAGCCAGCCGCCGCCTGCTCGTCCCGCTCGACGCTGTC
>JAKEEV010000780.1 GCA_022616395.1 Planctomycetia bacterium
CAAGGGTTCTTGCGCGGAGCGAGGGCGTTTTGGGGCTGAAATCAGACACTCGACTCGCGAGAAACCTCGGTTTTCCAGCGGTTCGACCCGTGAACGGTTACTAAAAACTCATCCCAATCCTGTGACTTCTTCGCGCAGACGCTCCCCTACCCACACGCTTGATTTTCCTCTAGAATCACCGCTCCGAGTTAACCTGGGTAGCGATGCGCCCAGCCACACGAAACGCCGCTCGGAACCTGGGAGTTTGGTTTCCCAGGTTTTGGCGTTTCGCCCCTGCCGCGGGGAATCAAGACGGAGGCTTCGACTTCCGCTCCCGCCCGGAGTTATCGAATCATGGCTAACAAGAACAAGACGAACAAGAGCGTCAAGAAACGGGTCAAGGTGACCGCCGGAGGAAAGCTGAAGTACGCGAAAGTCGGTCGGCGACACCTCAACGCGCACATGACCGCCAAGCGGAAGCGAAATCTCCGCAAGGCCGGCATCATCGGCGACCGCCCGCGCGTCCAGAAGAAGTACAAGCTCGCTCTCGGCGTGCTGTGATCTTCACCCGCTCCCTCGCGGAGGCGGTTCACCAAACTCTTGTTCATCCTCATTCTTCATAAGGACACACAGCCATGGTTCGTGCAGGTAGCGGAAAGACGTTGACCGCGCGCAGAAAGCGCACGCGGAAGTTGACCAAGGGGTTTCGTCTCAGTCGGCATAATCTGTACCGGCAAAGTATCGTCACACTCATCCGGGCGCGGGTGTTCGCGTTCCGAGACCGCAAGGCGAAGAAGCGGCAGTTCCGCCGATTGTGGATCGTGCGTATCAACGCGGCCTGCCGAATGCGCGGACTGCGCTACAGCGAGTTCATGTACGGGCTGCAACTGGCGATGGTCGCTCTTGACCGCAAATCTCTCTCGGAGACCGCGATCCACGACCCGTCCACCTTCGACAAGCTCGTTGAACTGGCAAAGAAGCACTTGCCCCCGCCGCAAGCGAAGAAGCCCAAACCAACAGAAGAGAAGCCCGCCGAGAAGAAGTGAGTCAAGCACCAACGCGGGTGAAGGCACTTTCCTTCACCCGCACACATCAACTCCTGTCACGAATACATCCGATCCCGCGTCGATAGCTTGCTACCAAACTTCTTGTGGAGTGCCGGTGTTGTCAGCGGCATGATGATCTGACGGATTTTGCCGAGATGCGGACTCTTCGCAATCGCGTCGGCTCCGCGCTGGCCGATCGGGTTCGGGTCCATCATCGCCAGTCGTTCCACTCCGGCCAGTCCGGGCCAATCCGCCAGCGCGACAGCCGCCGCCGTGTTCAGCTTACAGAAGTTGAGCAACAACGCTCTGAGTTGTTTCCACCCGGTCGTCTTCGCCAGAGCCTTCATTCCGTGCGCTCCGAGCTGCGTCCCGGTCAGGTCCAACATCACCACGTTCGAGCGGGAGAGCAGTTCAAAGAGCGGGGCGAGGTGCTGCCCGTCCAGATTCGGATTCGAGGTCAGATTGACGGTGCGAAGCGATGGGGTCGGCTCCGGTCCAAAGTCGGCGGATTTGAACTGTGTGATCCCTGCGCCAGAGAGTTGAACCTGGCGCAGGTTGCGCAACTTCGGAGAAGAGAGAATCGCTCCAACCCCGGTGCCCGTTATCGCGGTGCTACTCAAGTCGAGGTACGCCAACCGTGGGAAGCTATCACTTTCCGCGAGCGCAACCGCCCCGCGGTCGTCCACCGTCTCACCACCGGCTGAAAAAACCACGAAGCTCTGGCCACGCGGCCTTCGCCATCGCCCGAAGTCCGGCCGAGGTTACCGAGGCCGATGGCCACAAACACTTCAACTGACTGCCAAGACGAGAGCCAGCGAGACTCCGCAAGACGCGGTCGTCGTCGTGGAATTCCCCGCGAATATTAAGAAGTCCCAGAACCGTAATCCCACTCCATGACGTCGATCCTGCCACCTCGGCGAGCGCATCAGCCGTTGGTGCGTGGAAATGCAGTGACTCAACTCCGCCGACACGGTCCGTGCTGGCGAGAGCCTTCATTACGGCACTGTTGACACGTTCAAAGAACGTGAGGTGGTGAACCTGCGACAGATAAGGCGAGTTGGCAACGAGCGCTGCGTCCGCCGGCGAGAGTTCGCGGAACGTAACGCTTCGCAAAGGAGCTGCACGACAAACTTCAGCCGCCCTTTCCGCAAACGCTTTTCCATCCTGGAACCGCGCGCTTCCGATGAAACCGCAGTTGAAAGACTCGTCCCAAGCAATATCGGGAATTTCTGGCAATCGAGCCATGTGGCTCTTGCGCAGCGACATGTGGAGATTCGAGACGAGTGCTTCCATCTTCACTCGCTTGCCAAGCACTGGATCGCGTTTCTGCCAATCCAAATAACATGCCGAGACGGTAAACAACCTCTCCGAAGGGTCTTCCTTGTCCAATTTCGCCAGTTCGCACTGCGCGCGGATGAGTTGAGCGTGCTTCTTGTCCTTGGCGTCGCCGTGTTCATCCAGCCAGTCGGCATAGACAAGCCGCGGAGTGTCTTCGTCAGGGTTTGCGAGAATAGCTGCGAGCAGGGCATCACGGTCCGACATTGAGCATACCTCTGGAGTTCGCCGAGATTACCAGCGTTTCACGGAAGCAGCAATGTTGAGAGCAGGCGTGAGAGTCTTCGTTCTCTTCTGTAGCTGGCCTCTGTGAGGCCGGTCTTTCCGTGGGACCGGGGTCACAGACCCCCGGCTACAACTCCTGTAACCGTCAGGAGCGCGCAGTTCGCCACACCGTACAGCTTCTTGGAACAGTTTCACCACTTCTTCTTAATCGCTCTTGCGTTCAACACTCCATATCCCGGAGCGAAGTACACTCCAAGTAACTCACTTTTCCTCACGGGAACTCTGTATGCGTCCAGAACATGCCGATCTCTTCGCTCGGATCATGGCATTCGACATTGATGATGGAGAAACAGCCCTGCCCTTTGCGGCTCGGCTGGCACGCGAACAGGGTTGGTCACGCACTTTCGCGGATCGAGTCATCACGGAATACAAGCGGTATGTCTTTCTGGCGGTCACTTCCGGTATCACGGTCTGTCCTTCCGAAGATGTCGATGCGGCCTGGCACTTGCACCTCACTTACACACGCAGTTACTGGAAACGCTTCTGCGGAGAAGTCCTGAACCGCCCACTTCATCACGAACCAACCAAGGGCGGACCGGCGGAAGCCGAGAAGCACCTCAAGATGTATGCCGAGACGCTCTCGGCGTATCGCCAAGCATTCGGCGAAAGTCCACCGGCGGACATCTGGCCAAGCGCGAAGGAGCGGTTCGGCGAAGACATCCGTCATCGCGTCGTAAACACGGGTCGCAACTGGGTGATTCCGAAACCACCGGTGAAGCGTGTGGCTCAGTTTGCTCTCGCGTTCGTGCTGATCGCGCTCTTTGTGCCCGGTTGCAACGGCGGCATGAATCCCTTCGCGCTGCAAAAGACCGACTTCCTGTATGTGCTTCTCCCCGCGCTGCTCGGAGCGGCGTTCTTTGGCCGCGTGATTCGCAACGTGATGCGGACACCGAACCCGCAGCCGGAAGACGATGAGATCGAACTGAACTGGGAGCAGTCCGCATACATGGCCGGCGGCGCGGGGCGACTGACGAGCGCTGCGATTGCCCGACTGGTCGAACGCGCGCTGGCGAAGGTCGCGGACGATAACAAGACTCTGGCACGCGCGATGCCAATCCCAGCGACCGACGTGAGCGCGGTGGAGAAGGCCGTGCTTCAGTCGCT
This sequence comes from Planctomycetia bacterium, assembly GCA_022616395.1. Classification (GTDB taxonomy): domain Bacteria; phylum Planctomycetota; class Planctomycetia; order Gemmatales; family Gemmataceae; genus Gemmata. The sequence goes on from JAKEEV010000780.1 coordinate 3,750, forward strand.
GCCGGTGTCGAATGACGTGACCTCGCTCAAGCCGGTGGAAACCGCGGTGGAAGCCGCGTTCGCAACGGAAGCGGAAAAACTCGCGGAGGCCGGCATCACGCTCTCAACGGCTCGGCAAGCGGGCATCGGGTGCGCAGCGATTGTGCCGGTGGCGCTGGTGCTCTTGTGTCTGGCGCTTCCGCGACTCATCATGGGTCTGAACGCGGGGAACCCGGTGAAGTATCTCATCATCGCGTCAATCTTCGGTGGAATGGTAGCGTCGGTGATCGCCATCGTCGGCGCGATCCGGCTGACCAACCGAGGCACAGCGTTGCTCGAACGGCAGAAGGAGCGGCACGGCGGGCTGAAGGCCGGCTCTCGGTGGGAACCGCAGGCCGATGCGGGCATGGCGGTCGCGCTGTTCGGGACGGCGGTGCTGGCGGGAACTTCCATCGCGCTGTTGCAATCGTGGTATCCGCGGCAGACAAGCGAAGGATCGTCCGGCGGGTGCGGTTCCGGGTGCGGGTCTGGCTGTGGTGGCGGAGGGGGATGTGGTGGAGGTTGCGGTGGAGGCGACTAGCGAAGGCGCGGGTCAGCCCGCCTGTTCAGAGGTCAGAGATCAGAAGTCAGAGATCAGTGAAAACCAAAAACCAGTCCAGGTATTGTCTTCTGCTTTCTGTCTTCTGATCTCTGTTCTCTGTCCTCTGTTCTCTATCCGGCGGGCTGACCCCGCGCCGTTGGCCGGTTACCTCTTCGGATTCTTCTCGAAGAACTCCCAGATTTGCTCATTGATCTTCTGATCGCTCGCCCACATGTGCCCCAGGCCGGCGACTTCAACGAACTTCACGTCGTGCCCTTCCTTCTTGTACTTGTCGCGGTTCTCGCGTGCCCATTCCACCGGCAGGAGCTTGTCCTTGTCGCCGTGAACGATCATCACCGGGAACTTCCGGTCGGCCTTGATGCCGAGGAGCGTTTGCAATCCGAGCGGCCCGGAATGTGACGCGACTGCGGCCACTATCTTCGAGCGCTCCTTGCCCACCAGGTGCGCGAAGTACCCGCCGTTGGACATGCCCAGCACATAGATGCGGTTCTCGTCGATGTGGTACTTCTTCTTGAGCGTTGCAAGCAGTTCATCGAAGAACGCGAGATCGGCCTTCACCTTGTCCGGCAGCAACCCCCACGCGCGGCCCTCGGCTTCGGGATAAACGAGAATGAACTTCTTGTCGGCCGCGAGGTCGTCGAGTTTCGTATACTTCGGCATCAAATCCTTGCTGTCGATGCCCATTCCGTGGAACGCGAACACCAACGGAGCCGGCTTCTCCAGATCGACTGACTTCGGCACAACAAGTCGGTAAACGCGCTTCTGCTTGCCGACTTCGAGTTTTTCATCCGCGAACGTGCCGTGCGTGCCGGGAGGCTTCTCCGGAGCCGCGGCCGCGATTCGAGGAGCAACGGCCGGCGCGCAGCCCACAAGCAGCGGCAACAGCACAAGGAATAGGCGCTTCATGGGAAGAATCTCCAGCGATACCAGTTTCTACCCCACGACCCGCGACGAGTTTCGGTGATCCGCGATTACCTGGAGGCGGTGCGCGGTGTCCGTTCTGGACGAGGGTGCTATCCTCACTGAGACGAGTTATTCCCAATGACGAAGGACCAACGACTGAGGACGAATTCGCATGGCGACCGACGAACTGAAAGCGCTCGAAGGGCAAGCACTCGCACATCTTCAGCAGTGCGCGGATGAGGCCGCGCTGCGAGAGTGGAGCACGAAATATCTCGGCGAGAAGGGATTGTGGAAAGCGGCATTCGGCAAGATGAACTCACTTCCGAAGGATCAGAAGGCCGCGTTCGGACAGGAAGCCAACCGCGTCAAGACCGTGCTCACCGAGGCTTACGAGAAGAAGCGCGCGGAGGTCAAGGAGCGCGAACTGCAAGCCAGCCTGACGACCAATCCGCTCGATGTGACGCTCCCCGGTCGTCCGCGACCGCGCGGACGGTTGCATCCCGCGACTCAGATTCTGCGAGAAGTCTACGCGATCTTCGCGGACCTCGGCTTCCAGGTGTACCGCACGCGCGAAGTCGAAACGGATGAAATGAACTTCGAGTTCCTCAACATGCCAGCGCACCACCCGGCTCGCGACATGTGGGACACGTTCTTCACCACCATACCGAGGGTTGTGCTTCGCACGCACACATCGCCCGGCCAGATTCACGTGATGAAGGAAGCCGCGGGGAAGCCGATTCGCGTCATTCTGCCCGGCATGTGCTACCGGAACGAAGCGATCAGCACGCGAAGCGAGATTCAGTTCTATCAGGTGGAAGGATTGGTTGTCGGTGAAGGCGTGACAATGGCCGACCTGAAGGGAACAATCACTGCGTTCGCGCGGCGAATGTTCGGCCCGGAGCGACAGGTGCGCATTCGGTCGAGTTACTTCCCGTTCACCGAGCCGAGCATCGAAGTAGACATCGACTGGCCGAAGGAGGATCCCAATCGAGATCGTCTGACGAAGGGCACCGGCTGGCTGGAGATCATGGGAGCGGGGATGGTGCATCCGAACGTGCTTCGCGCAGGCGGCTACGATCCAGAGAAGGTAACGGGTTTCGCGTTCGGGATGGGCCCGCAGCGGATGTTGATGCTTGCGCACGCCATCGACGACATCCGCCTCTTCTGGCAAAACGACCTGCGGTTCCTCAAACAGTTCTGAGGTGAAGACACTTTCGGAGACGCGCGATGACCGGTGAAGGGAAAGGCCGTAGCCCGTTCAATCCCGGTCAGCCGGTGCCGGCGGAGCTGTTCACCGGTCGTCAGCAGGAGATTGACCGCATCCTTCAGCGCGGCGTTGGGCAGACCGCGCTGGGGAAGCCAACGGCGTTCTTTATTCAAGGCGAGTACGGGATCGGGAAAAGTTCAATCGCCAGTTTCGCGCAGACTATCGCCGAACGAGATCACGGGCTGATCGGGATCTACACCACACTCGGAGGCGTGAAGACACTTGATGACCTCGCCGCCTCGGTTTTGGAAGCAACTCTTCACAGCGGTCTGTATGACCCCACCTGGCGCGAACAGACGCGAAACTGGTTGGCGAAATACATCGGGAAGCAAGACTTGTTTGGCTTCAGCGTCAATCTGGAAGCGATCAAGGTCGATGCCCCCCAACTCGCCTCCGCGCTCCAGATGCTTGGCTTCCTCCGAGAAGCTCATGATCGGTATGCGCGGGCCAGAGGAGGCAAGGGAGTCTTTCTGGTCCTCGACGAGATCAACGGAATTGCTCCGATGCCAGAATTCGCACAGTTCGTCAAATCGTTAATCGACTCGAACGCTCTGAATCGCGAGCCGGTCCCACTGTTGCTGATGCTCTGCGGAACAGAGGAACGTCGCACACAGATGATTGAGTGTCACCCGCCAACCGACCGGTTGTTCGATGTGGTGGACATCCCGCCGATGAGTGAAGCGGAGATGACCGACTTCTTCCGAAAGGCGTTCGAGTCGGTCGAAATGATGGCCGACGATGATGCAATGTTGGTAATGACCCAAGCGGCAGCGGGTTTCCCGAAGATTATGCACAGTGTCGGGGACAGCGTGTTCTGGCGGGTCACCGGAAAGCGGGTCGATCATCCAACAGCAATTCGCGGTGTGATTGATGCATCCCGAGAGGTCGGACGGAAGTTTGTCGATGCTCAAGTGTACGACGCAATCCAAAGTAAGGACTACCAGTCCATTCTAAAGAAACTCGCCAACGATCTGGGACCGTTTCGTGAGGAATTCACCCGCAAGGATCTCGCCGCGAAGCTCAACGACTCCGAGAAGCGAAAGCTTGATAACTTTCTTCAGAAGTTGAAGAAGTTAAACGTGATTAAGTCCCTCGATACCCCCGGAAGGTATCAATTCCGTATCAAGATGGTTCAGACGTACATCTGGCTGCGGTCATTCGAGAAGTAACAGGCTTCGCGTTTCTTCCGCTGGCTTACGCCTCTTCCACAGCGGGGAAACCGTGAGCGACGAATCCGGCACTTACTCCCTGGCCGATGACGACAAGCCACGCGGAGGATACGTTCCGCCGCCGGAAGCGCGGCCAGAATCAGATGAAGAGGAAGTCGAGCGCGAGCCGGATTCGTTCTGGATTCGCATCATGGTGTGGGATCCGTTCCCGCTCATCATGGTCGTTGCGATACTCCTCTGGGTTGGACTGGGGCTGTCAGCGCGACGCTGGCCGCCGATGGGGTTGGTGCTCGCGGGTGTTGGTTTGCTGGTGATTCTGCTGGGGCAACTCTACCTCTACGCCCTGATCTTCCGCGACGGCTACGAGCACGGCATCCTGTCGTTCTTCTTCGACTGGTACCGGCTGATTTACCTGTCCTACAACATCGAGCTGACTCTCAAGCCGATGATTATCTCCGGCA
>JAKEEV010000781.1 GCA_022616395.1 Planctomycetia bacterium
AAGCCTTCTTCTTCCAGCCGACCGAGCGAACGCTGAAGGTCCTCGGCGTGTCGGCGCACGACGTGAGGGCCGAAGGGCCGTTCGACAAGTCGCGCCTGGTTGCGTTCGTGGCACACGTCCGCCGAGAAGTTGAACACCACCGCTACTGGCTGAACGTGGAACTTCCGAGCAATCTCCAGAAACGGCTTTCGACTCTCCGCGCGCACGTTGGTCGCGTCAATGACCGTCAACTTCCCGGCCGCCAGTCGCTTTGCGCAGACGAGGTGAAGCAACTCGAACGCATCGGCGGACGCGGACTGATCCATCTCGTCGTCGCAGAGCATTCCGCGGAAGAAGTCGGAGGAGAGAATTTCCGTTCGCTTGAAGTGCTTCCGCGCGAACGTGGACTTGCCCGACCCCGACGGGCCAACCAACACCAACAGTGCGAACTCAGGAATGCGAATGGTCATGAAGGAAGAATCTCCCCCAGCAGGTGCTGGTGACCTTCCCGATTCTGAAGGGAAGATGGATAGACCCGCACGTCACCGGCCGGGTTCGCCAGCCCAACCGCGCTGAGTGTGCCGAAGCATCCGAATCTGCCGATTGTCCGCAGTCGCGACACGCGTAAACTCCGATTAGCGCAGCGTAAACGACTCACACCACCAATTAACAATCGGCGCGAAATTTTCGCGCGCCGATTCGCTTGGAGTCCTTGGAAACTGCGATTGTCACGGGAGTTCGGTCACCGGAAGCGAAGCGGTTGCCGCTGACCCGAAGTTCGGCATTATCCGTGCTTACGGAATTGCAAGAATAATCGGTTCTGGCAGAATATACGATACTCACCGACCCCTCTCGGCGAGTCGCCCCGTTCCCGAGTGGACCCCGAAGATGTTCTCCCGTCGCCTCTTATTGGTGTGTTCAGTGACAGTTGCGCTGTGCGCGTTTGCGGGCACAAGTCGTGCGGATGTGTTACTCATCTCCGGCGGTGGAGTCACCAACCACCCGAGTTCGTTCACCGGCTCCATCGAGGTGAAGAATCAGACCACAACCTCGGCGGTGATCGAGGTCAAACTCACCAACACCAGTACCGGCTCGATTCTGCCCGGCGCGGTGAATGGATACATCACCGGCTTCGCCTTCAACGACCCGAACAAGAGTTCAAAGGGCAACATTAACGTCGGCGCGCTCGACTCCAGCGACTTCAGCGCCAGTTACTCCCCCAACACCCGGCAAAAGTTCCAGCTTATCACCAATTCGTCGAACAAGGGGCTTGGCGGGCAGTTCGGCAACTTCGACATCGCGGCATCGGTTGGGAACACGCTTCACACCAGCGGCACAGCCTCGGATGGGTTAAGTGTTGGCGAGACTGGCACGTTCACCTTCCTGGTTACCGGAAGCGAGCTGAAGAACCTTTCGGCCGCGAACCTGTTGGCGGAACTCAGCAGCGGAGCGACTGAGCCAACGGCATTCGCGGTGCGCTTCCGCGGATACTCGTACTCGAAGTACGGAGGCGATGGCGACAAGGTTCCGCTGGGCAGCTTCAGTTCGCCACCAACGAACGCTGTGCCGGCTCCTCCGGGCGTGCTTCTGGCGAGCGTGGGGTTGGGATGCTTGCTTCTGGGACGCACCTTCCGACGAAAGTCAATCGCAACGTAGGACAGGCATCTTGCCTGTCTCTTGATGTAGGACAGGCATCTTGCCTGTCTCTTGATGTAGGACAGGCATCTTGCCTGTCTCTTGATGTAGGACAGGC
>JAKEEV010000093.1 GCA_022616395.1 Planctomycetia bacterium
GGGGCGGTTGTTTGAAGCAGTTGCGAAGTACGGTCTCCGTGGAGGAGACACCGCGGAAGCGGATTGATTTTGGAATGGGGGAGTTTTTTCGCCCCGAAGGGGCGTGCTTCCTCAGCCCAGGCCAACGGCCTGGGAAAGCAAGGGGCAGGTCACCGCGGCCTGAAGGGCCGCGCTACGCCGTTGTGTTCCGGGAGCGCGGCCCTTCAGGCCGCCCGTTTCGGGCATCCCGTTCCCAGGCCGTTGGCCTGGGCTGAGGAAGCACGCCCCTTCGGGGCGAAAAAACACTACAACCCTGGCAACGGAAGATACGTTTCTGGATTCCACATGAGCGAACACAGCCGACTTGCGCGCTGGCGATTAGTTTTGGGCGAAAGCGCTGAGGAGTCGCTCGGCTGCGGACTGGGAGGAGAAGACCTCCAGCGCGACCAGGCGCTCGGCTTCCTCTACGACCGCGAATACTCGCCCGGCCGCAACGTTCGGCGAACTGGCGAGCGCAGAGGCGGACTCGGCGAATCGCAACTGACCGTTCCCGACTGGATCAATCAGGTTCACGAACTGTTCCCGAAGAAGACAATCGAGCGCATTGAAAAAGACGCGCTCGAACGCTACCAGCTTCAGGAGATGGTGACCAACCCCGAAGTGCTTCAGCGCGCGGAGCCGAGCCAGACGCTTCTGAAAGCGATTCTGCACACCAAGCACCTCATGAATCAGGAAGTGCTCGCGATGGCTCGCGTGCTGGTGCGGCGTGTAATCGAGCAGTTGATGGAGAAGCTATCGCGGCCATTGCAGCAACCGTTTCTGGGAGCGATGGACCGTCAGCGGCGCTCGCACTTGAAGATCGCGAAGAACTTCGACGCGGAGACCACCATTCGCCGCAATCTCGCTCACTACGATCCGGCCTCGAAGCGGCTATTCATCCGCACGCCGTATTTCTTCTCGCGCATCCGGCGGCACGTGGACCGCTGGCAGATCATCGTTCTGGTCGATGAATCAGGAAGCATGGCGGACAGCGTGATTCACTCCGCGGTGACCGCGGCGATCTTCTTCGGCATCAAGAGCATCCGCACGCACCTGGTTCTCTTCGATACCGAAGTGGTGGATGTCACCGAGCATTGCAACGACCCGGTTGAGACGGTGATGAAGGTGCAACTCGGCGGCGGAACCGACATCGGCCGCGCGCTCACTTACGCCTCTGGACTTGTAGACAACCCGCGACGCACAATCATCATCCTCATCACCGACTTTTACGAAGGTGCGCCGGTTGACCGGCTTCTTTCCACTGCAAAGAAGCTCCTCGAAAGCGGCGTGACGCTTCTGGGCCTCGCGGCGCTCGACGACCGCGCCCAACCGAACTACGACCGGGCGCTCGCGGAGAAGTTCGTCGCGCTGGGCGCACACGTCGGCGCGATGACGCCCGGCGAACTGGCCGAATGGGTCGCCCAGAAAGTGCGGTAGCGGAGGGCGTGCGATGACCGAAGCCGAATGGCTGACGTGCGAAGACCCGAAGCCGATGCTGGAGTTCTTGGGAAGCAAGGCAAGTGACCGCAAGTTGCGGCTTTTTGCTGTGTCGTGCGTTGCCTCATCCCCTGAGTTGTTGCCCGCCGTGGCACTGGAAGGATGCCGCCTCATCGAACGGATTGCTGATGGGGATTTGCCCAGAAGTGCCATTCCCACAAAGCCACCGTGGGTGGAGATGGCGCTGCGACCGGAACATGAAATAGGCAAGGTTGCCAAGAAATCCTGTCTGGCGGCGACCAACCTTTACTGGTCTGAGGGGAACAGGAGTGTCTCACTGAACGCGCTGTTGGGGCATTCTCAGCGGTTAAAGGTAAAGGGTCAGAGACAAACTGCTCTCCTCCGCTGCATCTTCGGCAATCCGTTCCGGCCGGTTTCCTTCTCCGCCGCGTGGCGAACTGACACCGCAGTGTCACTGGCGCGGCAGATGTACGAATCGCGAGACTTCAGCCTGATGCCCATTCTCGCAGATGCGCTTCAAGACGCCGGTTGCGACAACGCGACCATCCTCGACCACTGCCGCGGGCCGGGACCGCACGTGCGCGGCTGCTGGGTCGTCGATCTCGTGCTCGGCAAGGAGTGACGGCGATTCTTGACCCCGAAGGGGTCGGACAGCATAGCCCAGGGCAACGCCCTGGGTAGCCGTGTACGAAAGCAAATGCAGGCTGAAAGCCTGCGACAGGCGCTGTCCCAGGCTTTCAGCCTGGAAGACCGAACAACCGCACCTGGGGCGTTCAACTGATTGCAACGATCACAGGTTCCGTCGTCGGTAGAGGATGCGTGCAGCGTTGATCATGAGTTTGCACCACACCCACCGCTCGACCA
>JAKEEV010000782.1 GCA_022616395.1 Planctomycetia bacterium
ATTCTGGATTGCGAAGCGCGTCAAGGTTTTCTTCCAGATACTCCAATGTGGAAGGAGCCGTGAAGCACGCGGAGACGCCAAGCGTGTTGAGCGTGTAGCGGAAGCAATCACTCGGTCGGAAGGACGGGTCGAGGAGCCGGCCGTAACAGGTGTTGTTGAACGTGAGGATTGAAGTTCCGCGTTCGCGTGCGTGTGGAAACACTTCGGTCTCTGCCTTACAGTGAGCCGCACTGTGACGCACCATCACGGGGTTCCAGCCTTCAAGGATCGCGTCTCGCGCGATTGCTCGATTGTGAGTTGAAAGACCAAAGACTTGCACCATGCCATTCGCCTTCAGTTTCTCCAGTTCCTCGCGCACATCGAGAGTTACGCGTTGCCAGGATTGAGTCCAGAAGATGAGGAAGATGCTCAGCCGCTCGAGTTTCAGGTTGCGTAAAGCGCGTTCCACGTCCTTGCGAATCTTCGCTGGGTCCGCCTCAAAGGTGCCGGCCAGAAAGTGAATGGCGTGGCGATCGCTCGCCGAGAGTCGAGTCGAGAATCGCGTGAGACTCGCGTAGTTCGGTTCCCAGAAGAACAAGTTCACGCCCGCTTCCGTTGCTCGCACAAATCCCTCCACCGGCAAGCCGTAATGTCCCGACACACCGAGCGGAGACACGACCGGCCCGCCCGGCCCAAGCTGAACCGGACGCACAAGCGTGATGGGCGGCAGGGCCAGCGGCTCGAATTGCTCTCGTGGAGCAGTCGGCGGCTTCCACGGCTTCTCTGGTGCGAGCTTCCAGATGGGAGTGCGACAGAGTTTCGCGGCACGCGAAAGAACCACCCACGACGATTCGCGTGTTGGGTCTTCGAGCAATTCCTTCGCGCTCTCTGGCGAAAGAGCTTCCGCGCGCGAGTATGGATGATCGGGCGCGAAGGGAGCTTCCGCATTCTCTGCCGGCTCAGGCAGGTGCGCCTTCCATCTCTCCAATTCTGGTTGCACTTCTTCTGGCGGAAACACTTCTCCCACCTGTTTGAAGGCCCACTTCAGTGCCGCGATCGGAGGCAATTCAGCGCGCAGAATGAACTTCGCCACTTCCTCGATGCGGTCGAGTTCGATGGCTCCCGTGAGAGCTTCAAGAACAGGCGCAGTATCCTCACGCGGATCGCCAAGCTGACCAATCGCCTCCATCCAGTGTTCAGGCGAACCGTCTTCGCGAAGTGTGGAAATCACCAGCGCGCGAACGCGCTCATCCGAGTGATTCACAAGCCTCACGAGAATGGGGAGCGCCTCTCGCCGCCCGGCTCGGCCAAGCAAGTTGATGTTGCGAACCAATACCGCCGCGTCCCAGTCCCAGAAGGCGCACCACGATTGCGGATCAGTGCCAGGACGTTCCGGAGGAAGTTCGCCAGTCCAGCGGTAATTGAGATAATCGCCAATGCGAACCGCGTGAGTTTTTGGCAACAGCAACAGTCCCAACACATTCGCGCGCTCTGTTGGCTCGCGTCCCCACTCTTCCAGTATTTGAGTCAGCGCGTAGCGAACCCGCCAGTGAGGATCGTTCGACGCGGGGATAAGCAACTCCCTCCGCCCACCTTCCGCCAGCGCATTCACCGCGGCTCGCCGAACCTGCCAGAAGGGATCGCCTGTCAGCAAGCGAAACAGTTCGCCCGATGCCTCATCGAATAGCTTCCGGCGAACGACCTCGCTGGCTGCCAGAATGCGCATGCTCGGATGCGGACTTGCGAGCGACCGCACGACCGCGTCGTTGACCAGAGGCGAGGAATCGTGTTCGAGGCTTCGCAGCGCTGTCGTCGCGGCCGTTGCGCTCGTTTCGCGATCCAGTAGCAGTTCGACCAGCCCGGTGAGTTCAACGGGGTCGTTCGTTCCGCGAAACAGTTCCGCGGTGCTGGCCGCGAGGTCCGCATCGAGAAGCGCATAAGTTCGGGCGAGCGGATGATCGTTTGGAATACGCATGAGTGTAATTCATAGTTCACAGGGCTTCCGCCCTGTGCTACGGAAGCCGGCCCCTTCCGGGGCGGAAGAAAAGCCCGTCGCTAACGCTTCCGGCTCTGATTGTCCTCGCCGCGAAGCGGCCGGCCGACGGAGCACAGGGGCGGAAGCCCTGTGGTCAAGAGGTCAAGAACAGAAGCCACGGGTGCAGGAAGAGATTTTGGCGTTGTGGAGGTTTGACCCAGCCGGCTAACGCCGGCGGGTCGACAATGACCAATCCACCCAGCCGGCTAACGCCGACGGTTCGACAAAGCCCCGTCGAACCGTCGGCGTCAGCCGGCTGGGTTGCTTTCGCCAAAGCCCC
>JAKEEV010000783.1 GCA_022616395.1 Planctomycetia bacterium
CGCCTTTGTCAGAGCCGCGACCGTGAGGGAGCGCCTTTGTCAGAGCCGCGACCGTGAGGGAGCGATCTTCTTGAAGTAGCGCTCCCTCACGGTCGCGGCTCCGATGGATGCTTAATACTCTTCGTAGCAGTCGCGGTCGGCGTTGGAACACAAACTCGTGTTGACCGTGTCGTTGTCGGGGCCCAGCGCGCGGCCGGTTTTCACGCAGATGAAGTCGGTGAGACCGGCCTCGTAATCGGGATCGTTCTCGAACTCCTCTCCGTGAACGGCCATCGCTTTCGATTGCAGGTGAATGCAACGTGGCTGCGGGGCCGGAACGAGCGGAAGCTCCATTGTTTAGCCCTCCCAGTAGGGTTTGACGCCGGCGGCCAGGAGCGCAGCGCGCTTCACGGCCACTTTCAGCAGTTGCACCTTGTAGCGGTTCTGGCTCAGCGGTCGAGCGCCTTCGACTGCCGCTTCACCCGCGAGACCGGCGTTCGCCTCGGTCACTTCCTTGCCTTCGAGGGACTTCGCCGCGGCTTCACTCACAAGTGGAGTCGGGGCGACGTGGCCCAACACGACCCGAACGCCCTTCGCGATCTTGCTATCCTTCTCGAAGTGGAAGGCGACCACCGCCTGCACGAGCGGCCAGTCGGAAGTTTCCTTTTGCTTCACTTCGTAGCTGGCGTTGCAGAACTTGGCGAACTGCGGTCCGCCTCCGGAGAATTTCACCGACACTAATACTTCGTTCGGGGCCAGCGTGTGTTCCCGCTGAGTTTCCTTTACCGGAGCGTGGTAAAGTTTCTCGACGGGAGTCGTGCGCGTGCCCTTCGGCCCGGCAATTTCGGCAGACGCGCCGAAGGCGATCAACACTGGGGCAAGCGTTGACGGGTGAACAATCACGCAGGGATGGCCCTGAGTGAAGATTGCATGGAACTGGTTCTCGCCTTCCTGGGCGAAACACTTTCGACCGCCCTTGAGCAAGCAGTTCACATGCTCGTCTCGGAAGTACCAGCAGCGGTTTCGCTGGCAGAGACTTCCGCCAAGCGTGCCCATGTTGCGAATCTGCGGACCAGCGATTTGCCCCGCGGCCTGCACCAGAGCCGGATACTGAGCCAGGAGCTTACTCTCGGCGATGTCGACGAGTCGCACGCCAGCGCCGATGGTGATGATGGGCGGGAAGACCCCCGGCGGCGAAACCGAACTCATCTCGCGGAACCCGCCACCGATTCCGGTGAGGCTCACCACCTTCTCTGGTTGCGAGACGTAATCCTTCTGGCGATCGAGTAAGTCGGTTCCGCCGGCCAGAAGTTCCGTCTTTCCCCACTCCGCGTCCAGAAGAGGCAGAGTCGCGGCAATCGTCGTGGGCTGGTGATAGGTGAAGTTTTTCATTTCGCACCCCCCTTCGCAATCGCGTCGAGGACGCGCTTCGGAGTCAGCGGCAGGAACGGGACACGCACGCCAAGTGCGTTGAACACAGCGTTACCAATCGCGGCGGCCGTCGAGATGGTCGGCGGTTCGCCGATACCGATGACTCCGCGTTCGGGCATATCCATCATGTGGACTGTAATCTTGGGCATGTCGCCGAGTCCGCCGAGCTTGTAGAACTCCATGTCGGGGTTCACCTGTCGGCCGGTCACCTTGTCGAGAATGTTCTCCTCGAACAGGGCGTAATTGAGACCCATGATTACGCCGCCAGCGACCTGCGACTCGCACGCCAATTTGTTCACCACAAGCCCGCAGTCTTGGACCGCGACGATGTGCTTGGCGCGAACAACACCCGTCTCCGAGTCCACCAGCACTTCGGCAATCTGAACACCGCCAACTTGACCGCTGGAGATGTTCTCGTTGCCCGGTTCGTTGGAGATGGCGAGGCTCCACTCGCCTTTCCCCTTCGCTTCATCCATGCCAAGCCGGGCACAGAACTCCTTCCACGCCCATTCCTTCTTGTTCTTGGTGTCAACCACCTTCCCCGGTTCGATCACCAGGTCTTTCGGGTCGGCGTTGAGCTTCGGAGCGACCTTCTTGAACAGTTCATTGCGGGCGTTTTGAGCCGCGAGCAGAGTCGCGGGCGCTTGAGCCGGGCAGGTCGTGCTTCCGCCGGAGCCAGTCGAGTAGCCGTACTGACTCTCTCCGATCTTCACGACAACGTCGGACACCTGAAGGCCGAGGATTTCGGCCGTGACAATCGCGGTCACCGTGCGCTGGGCTGTGCCGAGGTCTTGCGTCGAACTCTCGGCGGTCACGGAGCCGTCCTTGTTGATAATCACATGACACTCGTTGGGCGTTGCCCCTCCGGCCGCGAATCCACCCCACGTGTGGATCGCCATGCCGATACCGTGTTTCACGGTCCCGGCTTTCCCCTTGCCCGGCGGGTGCCACTTCTCCTTCCAGCCGGCGAGCTTCGTCGCGAGGTCGAGTTGCTCGTTGTAGACGGTGTTCCGCCGACCCGCCCACGAAATCTTGTCCGCTTTCGGGTTGTTCGGCGGAAGATTCTTTCTGCGAACGATGAGCGGATCGATTCCGAGTTTACCCGCGAGGTCATCCACTGCGAACTCGGTCAAGACGCAGTTCTGCGGGTGGCCCGGCGCGCGCATGGCTCGCGCTCCTCCCGCGTTGGTGTACGCGACCGTGTGGATGCGTTTGAAGGTCGGAATCCCGTCCGCGTAGATGTAAGGAAGCAGGCCGAGGTTAACGGTTGCTCCTCCGGTGAAACCCGGTGTGCCGTGGCAGTCGATGGAAAACCCCGTAATGCTCCCGTCCTTGTTCCCGGCGATCTTCACGCTGCCGATGGCACTTGGCCTGTTGCCCGCGGTCGTGATTTCTTCTTCTCGGTCGAGCATGATCTTGACCGCTGCTCCTGCTCGTCTGGCAAGATCGGCTGCTGCGAATCCTTCGGGGTAAGGAGCGAACTTGCTGCCGAACCCGCCTCCCATGTAGTGCGTGATGCACCTCACCTTCGTCGGCGGAATGTTGAATCGTCCGGCAAGACCATTCATGACGTTGATCGTTGCCTGTGTGCTGGCCCAGACGGTTAATCCGCCCTCCGCGTCCCACTCCGCGACCAGTCCGTGCGTTTCCAGACACTGGTGCGAGATGACCGGCACGCCGTAGGTGCCCTCGGCGGTCGCATCGGAGTTTTTGAACGCGGCTTCGAGGTCCGCCGCCTGGCCCTTGAAGAACTCCTTGCCCGGCGTGATGTTCCCGGGTTGCGGGCCGGGCGTCGTCTTCTTGTCGGGGTTCTTCAACACCTCTTCGATGCTGACGACGAACGCGAGTTCTTGATACTCGATCTTGATTGCCCGCAACACGTCCTTGGCGTGTTCCTCGGTGTCCGCGGCGACCGCGAGGATTTCGTCACCGACGAAGAACAACTCCCGACCGACCACATCCTGCTCCACTTCCACCTGAACCTGATCGTCCACCTTCAGGTCGGCGAGTTTCACGATCTTGTTTGCGCGAAGGATGGTCACGGTGGGGGTGACTTTCACTGTCCGTCGGATTTCCTTCTCCTTTTTCTTCTTGTTGGGGATGCTCTTGATTTCGAGCGTGTCCCCTTCGGCCTTCACCACCAGCCACAGGGGCATCGGGGCAATGATAACCAGCCCCTTGAAGCCGGGCGTCTTGCGTGCGGCTGTTGTGTCGAGGCTCTTGATCTTGGCGTGTGGGTATGGACTGCGGAGAACCGCTCCCTGCAGCATGCCCTTACGGTTGATGTCGTAGCTGTATTTCGCGAACCCGGTCGATTTCGCCGGTCCGTCGATGCGCTTGACCTTCGTGCCGAGGATGCGTCGTTTTTTGGGCCAACCTTCTGCCATGACTAGCCCCCCTTCTTGCAAAGTTGGACGATGGCGTGCCTCATCTGCTCGTAAGTTCCGCAACGGCAAATGTTCCCCGCGAGGGCGGCTTCCACCTGTTCGGGCGTGGCGTTCGGGTTCTTGTCGAGTGCCGCTCGGAGCGAGACGACAAACCCCGGTGTGCAGAATCCGCACTGCTGGGCGTCGTTGTCCACGAACGCGGCCGGTACCGCATCGAGTTTCGCTCCTCCGAGATTTTCGGCTGTGCGGATGTCCATTCCGCGTGCTTCGAGAGCGAGCATGGTGCAGGAATAGACCGTGCGGCCGTTGACCGTTACGGTGCAGGCTCCGCACGTTCCGCGATCACAGACGCGCTTGCAGCCGGTGACGTCGAGGTAGTTCCTCAGCGCATCAAGCAGCGTGACGCGTGGTTCGACGTTGGTGTTGACCTTCTGGCCGTTGACGGTCAGTTGAAGCAGGACCGGACCGGGGCCGTGAGCAGGTGCAGCTCCAGGTTGTGCAGCAGTGGCGGGAGCTAGCTCTGAGGTGACGCCCGCGACGGCAGTCGCGGCACCTGTCCCGGCGAGGAATCCGCGACGCGAGATTCCGCCGCGAGGTTCTCCCTGGGAGTCGTTCATGACGCTTGACCCTTCAAAGGAGTGTGGGGAGGTTGGGCCGGGTTGCGATTCTAAGCCCGCGCACGGGAGGGAGCAAGCGTCTGGTTTCCGCATTGTGGAAACAGGAGCAAGCGGGCGGGTATCATTGGGAGCCCGCTCGAAACCAGGGGTTGAAACCCCTGGTTTGAGATAGGTTTTTGGGCGAACCCTTGCGTTCGTGATATGTCCGGGCTAGCCTAAGATTTACGCCTGATGCCTTTCGCTCATCGCCTTTGCCCACATCTATCGTCCTCGCCCGGTAACACAACCCAATTCCCCCTACCACACGGCTGCGCTCGGCCGCGCGAGAGTGTGGAACCGTCCGCACGGGAGGACCGGATGAACGTGTGCGAACTTGAGATCAACCTGGGCAAGGCCGCGATGCGCTGTTCGACGGATGAAATTGAAACAACCTTCGCGTGGCTTCTGGCCGAGATGAGAGTCGTTGCCCGCTTGCTCCGCCCGGACGAGCGAGAGCGGTTGCGGAAGATCATGTCTTACGACAGCCGCGCGCTGACCGTGCGGGATGTGTTCCCTCACTTCTCGCGTGAGTCCGAAGGGCACAAGACTCTGCGCCGACTGCGCGCTGCTCAGTTTGTGCGTCCAGCAAAGAGCGGGCGCTGGGATCCGAACGAGGAGATCGAGATCAAGCCCTTCGCGCGGCTCGTGTGGGACCGGCTCGGCGAATCCGCGATCTTTGCGGACCACGAGGAACAGCTCTCGGTTGTCGCTGACGAGACACAGGCAGGAGAGGAGACACCGGCCGTCGAGGAGACTCCCGCCGAAGAAGAGGCACCAGTCGAAGTCGAGCAACCCGTCGAGAATCTGAAACTCGCTGAGGATTCGGATTCTGTCCCGGTCGGCCGACACGCGGACTGGGAGAAAGACATCGTTGACCTGCTCGACTACGCGAACGAAGAGGTGCAGCAGAATCGGTGAATCCGAACTCGTTATTCCGGATCGGTCTTCAGTTTCTCCCCGAACACTTTTCGTAACTTGTCGAGCTTCGGCCCGATGACGATCCGACAGTATGGTTGTCGCGAGTTGTTCGCATAGAAGTTCTGATGTTCCGGTTCCGCGGGGAAGAACTCGCTGAACGGCACGATTTCGGTCACGATCTGCGCGCGATACACACGCACTTCGTCGATCTTCTGCTTGTAGCGCTCCGCGAGGATTCGCTGGCGCTCGGTGTGGTAGAAGATGACCGAGCGATATTGCGTTCCGGTATCGCGCCCCTGACGGTTGAGCGTGGTCGGGTCGTGTGAGCGCCAGAAGAGTTCCAGCAACTCCGGGTACGAGATCACTTTCGGCTCGAACGTCACTTGCACCACTTCCGCGTGGCCCGTTTCTCCCGTGCAGATTTGTTCGTACGTCGGGTTCTTCACCGATCCACCGCTATAGCCCGACACAACCGACTTCACGCCCTTCATCTGTCGGAACACGGCCTCCGTACACCAGAAGCAGCCCGAACCGAATGTTGCCAGTTCGTCTCCGGTTGTGGGTGGCGTATCCGGACCGATTTCGTGAGGTTCGAGCACCGGAAAGTTTTCCGGCACGGTGAACTCATCGTGCTGCAAATACGCCAAGCACGCGCTCACACCCAGAGCAGCCGCGAGTACCCACAACAACTTCGCGCGCATAAGAACCCCGCGGTATGCGAATCAAGCCTCCTCTCAGCCTAGCATGCATTACGGCTTTGGATGGAGGTCACTCGGTTCGTGAAACCAACACTTTTGAACCGCTGGCATTGTTGCAGAGATCCAGCACTTCTCTGATACCATGACAACAACTCTTACATTGACCACACCAGAACTTCCCATGATCCGTATTGCCTTCCCGCTTGTGCTTCTTCTCTCAAGCACGCTTCCGGCTCAGGAGAAGAAGGCTGATGAGGCTGCGTTTCGGGGCAAGTGGAAACTCGTCTCCGGTAAGTTCAACGGCAAGGCTTACGACCTCCCGAAGGATAGTCAGCGCGGAACGAACTTCACCGAGAAAGAAGTAATGACCTTCGACGGTCAGAGAGTGGGCCGCACGCTGAACTACACGCTCGACGCGACCGCCAACCCCAAACAGATCGACCTTACTCTCGCCAAGACAGATCAGAAGTCGCAGGGAATTTACACTCTCGATGGCGACACTTTGACGCTCTGTTATGCCGAACCGGGTGCTGCCCGGCCGACGAAACTGGAGTCGAAGGAGGGAGACAGAACCTTCTTGCTTCTCTTCAAGCGCATCAAGGAGTAGCGCGCTGTGGAGACCCAGCCGGCTGCCGCTTGGCTGTTCGACGGGGCTTTGTCGAACCGCCAAGCGGCAGCCGGCTGGGTTGAAGGATGTTAATCCCTACCGGCGCGCTGGGAGGCGTGGTATGCTCGTTCGGAAGAGGTTCGTCACTGGCCGGGGAGTCGCCATGCACCCAACTCGGCGTGAACTGTTGCAACTCGGCGGAATCAGCGCGATCGGTCTTGGGTTGCCGGAGCTGCTTTCCGCATCTCCCGGTGTGCCGAGCCTGTCGAATGGTGGATCGCCGAAGTCGTGTATCTTCATCGTGCAATACGGCGGGTGTAGCCACATCGATAGCTTCGACATGAAGCCCGATGCCGCAGTTGAGATCAAGGGACCGTTCAAGCCAATCTCGACGAGCGTTCCCGGCACGAGAATCTGCGAACACCTTCCGCGCCTCGCGCGCCTGGCCGACCGCTATTGCCTCGTGCGTTCGATGACGCACGGCAACTCCGGTCACGATGGCGGGATGCACGTCGCGATGACCGGCCACTCGCAGCCGGTGGAGAACACGCCGTACTTCGGCTCAATCGTGGCGAAACTCTGCTCCGCCAATCCAGGAGGGGGTCGCAGGGGGAACCCGTGGGGGGTTCCCCCTCCCGGAGGCAATGTTCCTCCGTATGTATGGTTGCAGAACCTCGCGGGGGATGTGCAACCGAGATACCTCACCGGAGGCTTCCTCGGTGCTGCTTACGCTCCGCTTCGCGTTGGAACCGATCTCGATAACCCCTCCGCGCCAGGCTTCCGGGTGAAGGCATTCGATACACCGGCAGATGTGCCGACGACCCGACTTCACGACCGCAACTCGTTGCTCGCAAAGGTGGAATCCGCGGGCCGTTCGCCGGTGGGGAGCGAATCCGACAACATGACGAAGTATCGCGAGAAGGCGGTCGATCTGCTCACCGGTCCCGAAGCACGTAATGCGTTCGATCTGGACCGCGAGCCGTCTCGGATGCGCGACCGCTACGGCCGACATCCGCTCGGTCAGAACCTGCTCATGGCTCGGCGGCTCATTGAAGCCGGCACCAGGCTGGTCAGCGTGACCGCGTGGACCGGGCTTCCGCCGGGCGAGAAGTTCCGCAACGTGCAGACGTGGGACATGCACGGAGAAGGGCCAGGGCTGGGGAGCATCTTCGGAGCGGGCGCGTTCGGCCTCAGTTGGGCGCTTCCGCGTGTGGATGAAGCAGTCTCCGCGCTTCTGAGTGATCTGGAAGATCGCGGATTGCTCGAAAGTACGCTTGTGGTGATGGTCGGCGAGTTCGGACGCACGCCGAAAGTGCAAGGCAACGGCCGCGACCACTGGCCGCAATGCTACTCCGCGCTCCTGGCCGGTTGCGGCATTCGCGGCGGGTTGGTTTATGGCTCAAGCGACAAGATCGCGGGGTATGTGAAGGACAACCCGGTGCGCCCGGAAGACTTCGGAGCGACTCTTTTTCACGCGCTGGGCGTCGCCCCCGAAACCAAACTCGGCGCCGACGGCTTCACGAAGCCCGTGAGCGCTGGGAAGCCGGTATTGGATCTGTTTGGGTAACACGCATCCGCTCCCCCGCGGTCGCGGCTCGTTAAGACAAGCGAACTGAGATGGATAACGAGCCGCGACCGTGAGGGAGCGGGGTCCCTCCTGCCAAATGAGCTTCTCCAAATGACTGGTTTCACTCATCATCCTTCGCGGCGCGCGGTGATCCGCTCAATGGTCGGCGGGTCGATACTGTTCCCCGGAATCGTGTCGCAGCTTCTGGCGGAAGAGAAGCGCGACAAGGATGCCGATCCGCTGGCGCCCAAGAAGCCGCACTTTGCGCCGAAGGCCAAGCGCGTCATCTTTCTCTTCTCCACCGGCGGCGTTGCGCAGATGGAGACGTTCGACCCGAAGCCGAAGCTCTTCGCGGCCGATGGGAAGACGCTCGGCGTCGGTGGAGGGCTGTCGCTCGAAAAGCGCCCGCTTCTGAAACCGCGATGGGAGTTTAAGCCCGGCGGCAAGTGCGGCACACAGGTCAGCGACCTGTTCCCGCACATCCGCGACCGCATGGACGACATCTGCCTCGTGCGGTCAATGAGCACCGACAACAACGAACACTTCCAGTCCACGCTCGCGATTCACACTGGCTCGTTCTTCGCTGCTCGGCCGAGTCTTGGTTCGTGGATCAGTTACGGTCTGGGCACAGTGAACCAGAACCTGCCATCGTTCGTGGTGATCGCTCCTCACTTGCCTTACGCTGGCACGCAGGTGTTCGCCAACGACTTCCTTCCCGCTTATCACCAGGGCACGCGCGTGATTCCTGGAAAAGAACCTGTACCGAACGTGAAACGTCAGAAGGGCACCGAAGAGTTGCAGGAACTCGAACTCGGCTTCGCGGACGCGCTCAACAAGTCCCACCTCAAGAAGCACGGCCACGATACCGAGATGGCCGCGCGCATCCGCACATTCGAGACCGCGTTCAAGATGCAGTTCGAGGCCCCCGAAGCGTTCGATCTCTCGAAGGAGACGGAAAAGACACTCGACCTGTACGGCCTCAAACGCGGAGACACGGAGAGCTTCGGCTGGCAGTGCCTCATCGCTCGCCGACTGGCTGAACGCGGAGTGCGGTTCATCGAACTCATCGACTCCAGTTCTTCCAACAACTGGGATTCGCACTCCGATATGGCCCAACACGAACCGCTCGCGAAGAAGATTGACCGCCCAATCGCAGGACTTCTGCGAGACCTCAAACAGCTCGGAATGCTCGACGACACGCTCGTGATCTGGACGACGGAGTTCGGCCGCACGCCTGGTCAGGACGGCGCGAAGGGTCGTGGGCATCACCCCGCGTGCTATTCGTCGTGGCTGGCCGGCGGCGGAATCAAGCCCGGCATCGCTTACGGCTCAACCGACGACATCTCCGCGACAGTCGCGGAGAAGAAAGTTCACGTTCACGACTTCCACGCGACTCTCTTGCACCTGCTCGGCCTCGATCACGAGAAGCTCACCTACCGACACGCCGGCCGCGACTTCCGCCTCACCGATGTGTACGGCGAAGTGGTGAAGGACATCCTGGCATGATTCTTTATGGACCGCGGCCGTCCCGGCCGCTCTGCAGGCGGGCCAGAGGCCCGCGGTCCATAACTGCCGAACGCCGTTGGTACCTCGCGGAGATCTAAACATGCTTCGCGCTTCCTTCGCCGCACTCGTAGTGCTCGCTTCGGCATCGGTCAGCCCGGCCCAGCCCGCGCCGCTCGTGAAGAAGACATACACCTACAAGACGGTGGGCGACGTGAAGATTGGCGCGGATGTTCACCGGCCGGATGACACGACCGTGCGACCGGTTGTCGTGTGGATTCATGGCGGTGCGCTCATCCTGGGCAACAAGACCGGCGTGCCGCGAAACCTCCTCGATCTCTGCCGCGATGAGGGCTATGCACTTGTTTCCATCGACTACCGACTCGCCCCGGAAGTGAAGTTGCCGGAGATCATCGCGGATGTGGATGATGCCTTCGCCTGGATTCAGAAGGACGGCCCGAAGCTCTTCAACATTGATCCGAATCGCATGGTCGTCGCGGGTGGTTCCGCGGGCGGCTACCTCACACTGATGACTGGCGTGCGGCTGAAGGTCAAACCGAAGGCGCTCGTCGCCTACTGGGGCTACGGCGATGTGGATGGCGACTGGTACACCAAGCCGTCGGAGCATTACCGCAAGTCACCGCTCGTCACGAAGGAAGACGCGTACAAGGCGGTGAGCAAAACACCGCTCACCGGGAGCGAACCCGGCTTCGACGGCAAGGCTCGCGGCCGGCTCTATCTCTACTTCCGGCAAAACGGTCTGTGGACGAAGGAAGTCACCGGCTTCGACCCAGTCACCGACAAGAAGAAGCTCGACCCGTACTGCCCGGTTCGCAACGTGACGAAGGATTACCCGCCGACACTGCTCATTCACGGCACCGAGGACACCGACGTTCCCTACCAACTATCGGTTGACATGGCGAAGGAGTTCATGCTCCATAAAGTTCCGCACGAATTCGTCACCGTCAAAGGCGCGGGGCACGGTCTGAGCGGCGGAGACAAGAAACTTGTCGCGGAAGCGCACGACAAGGCGCTCGCGTTTATTCGCACGCACTTGAAGAACAAGTAGGTCCGCCGAGGCGGACTGATACGCAATCGCGTTGATTCGTTTCCCCCGTTTAGTTCCGGGGGTGGCTTCGCCTTAACCAAAAGTCAAAGGGGATAACCCCACGGCGAGGCCGAAGGGGAATGCCGCCAGAGGGGACGGTTCGGCAAAATCCGATTTGGTAGTTGACTTTTGTACAGTAATAGGGCAGAATGGGGGTAGAAGGAACCGGCACACCGGACCGACCTTCCTGCGCGCCGGCCAAGCGTCAGGGAAGACGAGGGAAGCGCCAGGCATCGGGGCCAGGGGGTGGCCTTTCTAAACCCCATGAAATACAGCATTTGTTCGCGATAAAGGCCACATTGGCCCTCTCCAAAATGCAGCAAACCCCACAAAACATGGGCGAAAGAGAGCAAGAAGAAAACCGGGGGGTGGCGGGGGGAGGGGAACGCCGGCTCTCACACGATCGCTGATCCGCCCTTTGACACAACACAATAACCATTCAACCCAACCTGGTATGAGTCACCGTGCCACTCGGCTCGCGGCACCTACGAAAAGGCAACCATGCTTCGCACTCTCCTCGCCGCGTTCGCGGTACTCCTTGTGGCTTCGCCAGTTCTTGCGCTGGAGCCGATTCCCGATAAGCTCGTGGTGCTCACCTTCGACGACTCCAGCAAGTCGCATTTCACCGTCGCGCGGCCGATTCTCTTGAAGTACAAGTTCGGGGCGACGTTCTTCATCACCGAAGGATTCGACTTCCCGACGAACAAGAAGGATTACATGACGTGGGAGGAGATCACGCAACTCCACAAGGACGGCTTCGAGATCGGTAACCACACGCTCGACCACAAGAGCGTGACGGAGAAAACACTCACCGACCTGCCGGCTCAACTTCGCGGGATCAATGCGCAGTGCAAGAAGCACAACATTCCGCAGCCGACGAGTTTCGCCTATCCCGGCAACAGCATCACGAAGGA
>JAKEEV010000094.1 GCA_022616395.1 Planctomycetia bacterium
GGATTTTTGCTGTCTAGTAATGGTAGATTGCCAGTGGGTGTGTGTGGCAATCTTGGCTATCTGGCAATCTATAGAATGTCGGCAACCCGGCTTTCGACCTTCTGAAACGGTCTCTAACGCTTTGAACAATCTGAAGCGAGTGGAACTGGATAGGTTTGCGACCAAGATGGCCGCGCTCCACAGACAAAGACACACGCGCACTACTTCAGCCACTTGTCGGCGAACTGGATGTACACCTTCCAGTCGGGGGACGTCATGCTGTGCTTGCCGGCGCGGATAAAATAGCCGAGTCGCGAATCGCTGAGCTTGCCGGTTTCGGGCATCTGAGCTGCGACCGGTTTCTCATCGCCATAAAGCTTGTAAGCCGGCGCGGCGGCCGAGAGCACATCGAACTGACCACTTGGGTTGGCCCACTGATCTTCTTCGGCGTTGGTGAACAGCACCGGTCGCGGAGCGCAGATCGCGACGAGGCAGTGCTGATCGAAGGGAATCTTCGTCACATCGTCCCCGAACGACGAGAAGTAGCCGCAGAACCAGTGCGGGAACGAAGTCGTGATGCGCTTTACCGTTTCCGCCTTCGGATTCTTCGAGCGACTCGGCCCAGCCCCTCCACAACCCGACTGATGCGGAATCACAAGCGCGATTCGATCATCAAACGCGCCCGCCAGAAGCGCTGTCTTGCCCAAACGAGAATGCCCGACCACTGCCAGACGCTTCCCGTCGATGCTCTTGTCGGTGAGAAGGAAATCGACCGCTCGGTGAATGCCCCACGCCCACCACATGATTGTCGCGGTCTCGTCTCCCTTCAAACCGCCGGGCGGAAGCGGGATCGTTGCCCGCATTCCTTCGCGGACCGTGTGCCGATCCGGTTGAATGTCGCCGCAGTAGAACGTAGCGACCGCGTATCCCTTCTCGATTGCCATTTGTAGCGGCCAGGTGTCCATCTGCTTCCCGCGACCTGCCGCGGTGGCCTTGTTCGTTCCTTTCTCCACGCCGGGATAGTTCGCGGGTACCCACGCGGTCGGGATTCGCACCTTCTTGTGAGTCGTGAGCAAGTGGTTCCCGCCGAAGTTTGTGCCGATGAAGCACGGAGCGGGCGTCTTTCCGTTGGGCACCGCGACGAGCAGAGAAATCTTCGGCCATTCCGGCGGACCGAAGGTGATTTCCACTTCGCGAAGCGTGCCCTTGCCGTCAAACGCTTTCGCGTCCTCGAAGAGAACCTTCGCGGTCACTTTCTCCGGCTTGGCGGGATAGCGGCCGTACATGTAAGTTTGAAACAACTCCTTCAGTTCCGGTCGGCGTTTGTCTTCCCAGTCCTTTTTGGTGGTGATTTTCGTCCCGTCGCGCATGGTCAGCACGTCGGGGAACTCCGGGATGGAAGGAAGCTTGTCGGGTTGTGGGAGGTCCGCGGGCAGCGCGACAGCGGTCACGGCGAAGGCTCCGAAAAGTGCAAGAGAGAGGCGCATGGGAGAAGCTCCAACAAGATTGGCGAACCCCGCCCGCAAGGGCGGTGGGTGTTGGCGAACCCCGCCCGCAAGGGCGGTGGGTTCAGGCGTGGGCCACCCACCGCCCTTGCGGGCGGGGTTCGCCAGAAACGAGGACGGGCCGGGGAAAGCCCCGACCCGCACGGTAACCGACGAGCTTCGTGACTGCAACTACTCAGAAGTTCAACCCGAATATCAGCCCGGCGAAGGCAAGCGGTTCCACACCGATCGCTTCCAGAGGCAGGCTGAACGATTCGTTCACCTCGATGCTGATCGTCTTGCCGTTGTCGCGTGTGATGGTCAGGTTGGGGAACAGGTGCTTCGTCAGTTCCTGGGCGTTGGGCACCAGACCCACATCAATCGGGTCGAAGTCGGTCTCGTTGTTCTCCATGAACGAATTCCGCAGACCGAGGAACAGCGGCCCGATGCAACAGAGGTTCGACGCGGTGGACTTCGGGTCGCAATACTGAATCCCGCAGCCATCGGCCGGCATCTTCGCGAGTCGCTTGGCGGTTTCCGGGTCTGGCTTCCATTTCTCCAGATCGCCCTTCGTGCGAAGAATGAACCCCTGGATTGCCTGCGGATACGCGGAGACCACGAACCAGTCGCCGACGATGGCGTAAGACGGCGTGAGGATGCCGAACCCGCGGCCGTAGATCTCGCGAATCTCCACGCCCTTGACCATCTTCTTGCGAATCTTGACCGGGCTGTTGGCGATGGTTTCAAGTGCCTTCTGCATGCGGTCGGTCGCGGCCTTGATCTTCGCCGGGTCTTTGAGAGACACGCACACCACCATCCCGAACAGCGATAGCCCTTCGGTGGGACTCTGGAAGACCACCAGTTTGTCGCCCAGGTGAGGAAGGATATCGTCTTCGACCGAGACGCCGAGGAACTTGTTCACCTCGCGCTTCAAGAAGTCCTTGCGAGCCTTGATAATTGCCGGTCCGCCCTTCTTGGCAACGTCTTCTTCCACTCCGTAGTCCACGGTCATCGTCAGAAAATCGACCACCGAAAGCCCTGCATCGTAGGTAGCGGCCGGGTCGAGCCTCAGCGCGGAGAATCGGCTCACATCGGGAGGCATCGGAGGAAGATCGTTGAGTCCCAGGGGCTGATTCTTGATCGCCTTCAAGATGCCTTGCCGTTCGCCGGGCGCATCGAACTCGTAGAGAGCGCGAGATTCCTTCCCGTCGAAGCCCGAAACGAACACGACCGCCTTCAGCCCACCCAGACCAACGCCATCAATGCGTTCCTTCAAGCCGGGAACGAACGGACCGGCCAGGTTTTTTGCCAAACCGACCAAGGAACCGGTGTCGATGTATCCGCGTGTGATTGTCTCGAAGTTGCCGGTCTTGATACAGCGCTGGAAGAGCGGATGACCGGTCATGCCTCCCTTGCTGGCGTGGAAGGTCATGTCTGTCATGATCGTTTGGGGCGTGCGTGTGCCGATGTAGAACACGAAGTGTTTCCCCTCCACCCACCAAGCCGCGTGTACGGTGAAGGGAGCACCCCGGTCGGGCGGAGTGACCCGGAAGCCTTTGCGCCCATTGGCCGCGAACGGTTCCACCGGATAGTTGAAATTGCGCATCGCCAGCCGGAGCGTGCCGTAGAGAATCTCGGCCTTGTCGCCGACATTGGGCACGATCAGGATGAGTTGAGCATCGGGCAAGAGAGCTTCGGGGCCGGGCATCTTTCCGCCAACCAACCCGCCGAACGCCTGCCCGAGTCCCTTGAGTGTCGGCCCTGGCTCGCGAACTTCCGCCGCGACGATGATGCCCTTGTCCGCGATCAGGTCAATCACCTTCTCGGCTGACTTCAGATCGGCCAAATTCTGTTTCAACTCGACCGGCGACTTCCCTTCCAGAAGTGGGTCGGCCAGAACGGACGAACCGAGCAACTTCGGCCCCATCGCCAGGAGCGAGCGGAAGCTGTCTCCGGTTGGTCCGGCCATCACCGGCCCCCAGATGGATTTCTTGTAAGCGTCGTTGTGAGCCGTGACTCCATCCCAGCGCACGTAGAGTTGCGTGGTTGGCGGGAGAAACTTCTCGGGCGCATCGTTGGCCACAACCACGGGAACCGGGTCCGCCGCAATCGCGGGGGACGCGAAAATCGCTGGGAACACGAAAGCTGATGCCACAAGCGCCAGCGCGAAGAAGCGGGGCATGGGATTCCTCTTGTTGGGGATGTGTTGTGAGCGTCGCGGCGTAAGCCCGACGGTGATCTGGCAAACACCGTCGGGCTTACGCGACGCTCACAAAAACCGTCGGCCTGACGGCTCGACGCTCACGGATAGAATTGGCCTTACATCTTTGGTGGTTCCGGCGCTGGGGGCGGTGGAGTTGGCGTTGCCGCTGGTGGCGGAACCGGTGCGCCGCCCGGCGGGAACGGTTGCGGACCGCCTGGCTGTGGCGGACCGCCAGCGGGAGCCTTCTTCGTTCGATCAAATAGCGCGATCTTGTCGAACTTGTCGTGGAGCACGCCCTTGCTCTCAACGCTCAACCAGTCGTCGAGCAACGAGGCATACACGCTGCGGAAGTCGGTGTGATACCGCAGGTCGCCATCGGTCAGATCGGTGAGACTTGGGTGCTTGCCGATCAGTCCGCCCTTGACCTGCGTGCCCGCCACGAACATGCACGAGCCGCTTCCGTGGTCGGTTCCGCGGCTGCCGTTCTCCTTGACCCGGCGACCGAACTCCGAGTACGTCATCACCGCCACTCGTTCGGAGTATTCGCCGAAGAGCGAGTTGATGAAGTTGCCAATCGAACTCGACAGGTTGCCGAGCAACTCCGTGTGCATGTCCGACTGGCCGGAGTGCGTATCAAAGCCACCGAGTTGCACGTAGTAGAGCCGTGTGCCCAACCCCTTCTGGATCAGTCGCGAGATGAGGTTCAGCTTGCCCCCAAGCGTGTTCAAATCGTCCGGGTCGCGGCGAACGAGCCGGCCGTTGATAAACTCGGTGGTCGGTCCGCGACCGCTGCCGGAACCCGCGAGCGCTTCCTCGATCTTCTGAAGGCTCGTGTAGGTCTGAAGCTGCCGCTTACGCACGAACGCGGCCAGATCCGCTTTCGCCGGGTCATTCTCGGTGTTCAGGTCTTCGATCAGTTTCTTGCGATTGTTCAGGTTGCCGGTGATTTGCAACTTGAAGCTTTTGCGGTCAGCGAGGCTAATCACGCCGCCATCCGCGCCCTGCATGGCGACCGGGAGCCGGTCGTCTCCGATGTACATGCCCGGCACGCCCGCGTCCTTGACTGTCATGCCCGGAATCGCGCGAGCCATCCAGCCGCTGGTTTGTCCGCGCTTCGGGTCGGCGAGCTGCCAGATGTCCATGCTCTCGAAGTGCGAGCGATCGGGGTTCGGATACCCAACGCCCTGAATCACCGCCAGGCGCTTCTCATCGAAGAGCCGCTTCATCTCGCCCATGCGCGGGTGCAGGCCGCAGTAGTCGTCGAGCTTCTGCACTTCCTTCTTGCTGAAGGCGAGCGTGGGCCGTGCCTTCTGGTAGAGGTCATCGGCATACGGAGCGACGGTGTTCAGCCCGTCGTTTCCTCCGGTGAGTTCGATCACGACAAGGATCGTGTCCTTGCTCTTGTCGGCCTTGTCCGCGGCCAGCGCGGTGCGGGCCAGAAACTCCGGGACCACCCCGCCGACGGCCAACAGGCTCGCTCCGCCGAGGGTGTTCTTGAGGAAGTCGCGTCGCGTCGTCATGTGGGGAACTCCAGAAGGCAGAGGTCAGAGAACAGAGGACAGAAATCAGAAAATAGAACAGTTGGGAGTGTCTTTTCTGGCTTCTGACCTCTGTCCTCTGTCCTCTGTTAGTTCAGTTGATATTCCGGCAAACACATCATGGCGTGGAAGGCTTCGCGAACGCGCGCCTTGAACTCCATCGAATCGAGCTTCACATCCTTCGGGTCGAGCGGCTTGGGCGGCTCCTTCTTGGCCGGTGGATCGCCCGGTTTCTTCGGTTCGGGTGCAACCGGCAACGGCGGAGGCGGCGGTTCCTTGATGATCCCGCGTTTCGGGTCGGGCACCGACGGCGGAAGCGAGGGAGTGGACTGCACACCCGGCCCCGGAGTGAGCAGGAACGTTTCGATTTTCTTCGTCTGGACTGGCGTGATCGACTCTCCGTAGAGCAACTCGCCCATCCGCTTGACGACTTCCGCGACAGCCTTCGGCTTCGTGGAGAAGATCGCGGTGCAGATGTCGTACTTCGCTTCTGGAGGAGGAGCAGACGGGCCATCGACCGGTCGCGTTGGCGTTGACGGCACCGGAGTCACCGGCTCAAACACGTTGGGGTTCGGTCGGCGAATCGGTCCGCGGCTCCATTCGCCCAGCGCGACTTTCTCGGCGAAGTTGTTCCGCGCCAAAAGAGTTGCGCTGTTGAGCCAGTCGGTGCCGGTGCGCCAGCCCTTGACATTCGGAGGAGTGAAGAGCGACTGACCCATCTTCGCCAGCGGATCGACCACATCTCCCAGAGGCACGCGGTTGGGCACAGCGCTGTGAATCGCGCCCAGAGCGCACTCGACCGGCCACTTCACGCACTTGCGATAGGCATGAGCGCTGAAGAACAGCCGCGAGCCGAGAATCGTCTTCGCCAGGTCCGCGATGTCATAGTCCGACTTGCGGAAGTGAGCAGCGAGCGGTTCGAGAAGCGCCTTGGGAGGCGGGGTTTCGCTCACGAGGTATGTGTAGAGCTTGGAGACGAGGAACTTCGCGCAGGCGTCGTGATCGCAACAGAGCCGAACAATGTCTTCGCCGGTCCACTTGCCGGTTTTACCGAAGACGGTCTTCGTGCCCTCATCGTGCAACGCGCGGTTGAACTCGAAGGTCGTCACTTCGATGTCGTGATGCCAGCCGGTGAAGGCGCGGGCCGCTTCCTGGATGTCCTTCTCGGTGTAGTTGCCCACCCCCAGCGAGAAGAGTTCCATCACTTCGCGTGCGTAGTTCTCGTTGGGTGCGCCCTTCACGTTGCGGTTGGAATCGAGCCAGACGAGCATCGCGGGGTCCTTGCTCATGTCGAGCAAGAACG
This sequence comes from Planctomycetia bacterium, assembly GCA_022616395.1. Classification (GTDB taxonomy): domain Bacteria; phylum Planctomycetota; class Planctomycetia; order Gemmatales; family Gemmataceae; genus Gemmata. The sequence continues at coordinate 6,508 of JAKEEV010000094.1, forward strand.
GGCGGAACTTCCCCAGCGCGTGCTTGCGAATGGTCACATTCTGCTCGTACATGAGCTTGGTGCTGCGCACCTTCGAGTAGCTCGTCGCGAAGTGGTTGTGCCAGAACAGGGCGAGCTTTTCGCGAAGCGCATGACCGCCTTCAGTCATCGCGTAGAGCCACCACGTTCGCAAGCTGATGGGATCGGTGTAATACTTCCCCGTCTCGGTCAACAGATCGACTCGATCCTTCGCATCCGGTTGGCCCGCGAGGAGCTTGTCGAGCGTCTTGGGCAGCCCGTCCGTGAGCGCTTGCCCGATCGCGGCAGGGGTGGGTCCGAACGCGGCTCGTCGGAACAGGTGAGACGCCCACTTCACATTCCACTCGCCCGCGGCAGGTTGCCAGGGCTTCCAGGCTTCGACAGGTTCGACTTTGGTGATGTCAGTAGAGAGGTTTTCGGCCATCGCTGGACTCCAGTGGCCTTTGGCAGAATGCCAGGTGAGGACTCAGTCAGTCAGAGAGACAGGTGCCCCGCATTATCACTCTGGTCGGGGCGAAAGGCAAGCGCCAGTCGTCAGTGGTCAGTCATCAGTCATCAGCGATCAGTCAGCAGGGATCGCCACTCGTTCTGGGAACGGATCCCTGATGACTGATGACTGCTTGCCGAACTGCCCCTATTTCTTCTCTTTCGCTTTCTTCTCGGCTTCCTTGATATATTTTTCGGGATCGTCCTTGAATTCGTCGCGGCATCCAGAGCAACACACCCAGTAGTCTTTGCCCTTGTAGGGAACCTTGATCGTCCCCAATCCTCCGCTGACGATACAGACCGGTCCCTTCGGCACGTCCGCGAACGCGACTCCCTCTTTCGTTGCTCCGACCTGATAGAGCTTGCTGAACGCGACCGTCGTCCCCGCGGGTCGTGTTTCCAGACGATACAGATGACGGTTGTGGTGAAGGAGATTGAACACCATGCGTTGTTCTTCGCCCGCGGGTCCGCCGGTGCGCGTGAGCGCCAGAACCTTGTTATCTTTGTCTGTAAACGTCCCGACGAAAGTCGCGGTGGATTTGTCGGTGAGCGTGAGGACAAGTGTAAAGCGATGCGGAACCGGTTCCTTCGCGTCCTTGTCTGGGGTGAAGCGCAGTTCGCCCTTCGTGAAGTTCTTGCTCTTCTCGAAGGTGAGTTCCAACCACGCATCATCGCCCTTGAACTTCCAGGACCAGGCAATTTTTTCGTTCCAGGCGTTGGCGAGTTTCTCTTCCTTCGTTCCGCTTTCGGGCACTCCATTTCCGCGCCAGGAACCAACCAGTCCGTTGAACGATTGGAGAGCGTCTTTCGGCTTGGTAACTGATGGTGTCTCGCACGAACAGACGGGTGGAGTGGAACGAACCGTTTCAATTTGAGAAACGAGAGTGGCAAAAACAAGCACCGCGGCGATCATTTCCGGCCCTCATGTTTCTCGGAGGAGATCCGAGAAACTTGTCCAGGGAAAAGCAGGAGCCCGGAGTGGTTCTCCGGAAAGACGACGCGGACGGCCAGTGATTTCAAACAGGTTACAAATGAAAAGACCGACAGGCCGATGCGCGTTGCTCACCCTTGCAAGGGTGAGCAACGCGCATCGGCCCGCCAGTGAAAACGGGTTAGCGTGGTTTGCGGGGCAACCGGAACTTGTTCAACTTCCCGACAGGCAAAGTCGGGGCGGCTGATGGAGCCGGTGGCATTTGGCCCGAGTTCACCACAACGGGAGCGGGCAATGTCTCTGTCTCGGGGCCAACAACAATCGTGTTTGAGCCGGGTGTTCCGCCCGTGGCATCGCCCACGGTGGCAAGAACGTCGGCTGACTGTTCAATTTTCTCGTGAATCTCCTGGCGATCCACGCGGATGTGGTCGGGGGCTTCAATCCCCAGCTTCACGCGGCCGGGACCGACAGTCACGACCGTAATTTTGATGTTGTTGGCGATGATGATTGCTTCGCCAGGCCGACGGGTCAACACAAGCATGAGATGTCCCTCCTGGATGGTGCGAACTGGGAATGATCATGCCCAGCAAGCCTTCCTCGTTACCGGATTCTACGCCACGAAAATGGGGGCCTTTCAGTGAGATCAGCTTTTCTCTCAAGTTTTCGACTGACTGTTACGACAAGCTGACCAGTTTTCATTCCTCTTGTGGAGTTTCGAGCGGCTCTGTGTGCCCCTGGTGTTTGTGTCGAAAGGCCAAAAGACACTCCACAAACACCAGACACATACCCGCTCGAAACTGCGCGGGCCGAGGTTGGTTGCGGACGATTCCTTTTGGTGCAATTCGCGGTCCAAGGAAAAACAGCGGAAAAACGCGGCGGGCTTGCAAACGGAGTAAAAACGCAAACCGTCTGGGTGGAATTTCCATCCAGGCGGTGCGGTTGTTGATGAGAAGGGTGAGAGTGTAAACAACTCAAACAAGGGCTGTCAAGCGAGATTTTCGCTTCCCGTTCGTTGGGGCTGGGAAAAACGATCCGGCGAGGTGAGTGTTTCGGTTTCGGTGGTTCCTGACTGTGAGAAGCCCAGCGCGGTCCTGTTCGGTAGTGTCTGAGTTTGGCTTTTTGTAGCGTGCCTCTGTGAGGCCAGTCCGGGGTCGCAGACCCCGGCTACAGCAAACTCAGACACTACCTCCTGTTCAAATTCCCCGCGCGCTGTTCAACTCCCACAATGGTCAAGGCACCCGCTCCGGCTCCGAGGCACAGGCAAATGATGCCCGTGGCGACGACGGCCGGCACCTTCGCTTTCATGACGCTCATGATGAACCTGTTGCGAGAGGGGAAATGAAAAACCGTCCGTGGGAGAGTTTCGGGCGGATTGGTGTGTCACTGGTGTTTGTGTCGAACACACCAATCCGCCCGAAACGGCATTGGGAACCCAACGCCGGCGGAAGGCAAGTGAAAAAAGTGGAAGAACGCGATTTCTGTGAATCATACGCCCACGACTTTGCGCTCGCGAAGCGGGCCGTTAGCCACTTCGCGCCACGGTGGCCGCCAGTCGTGTTCATTGAGAAGATCGGCGAGTTCCGCCAACGACGGAACCACGATTTCCGGCCAGTAAGCGTATCGCGGAAGGTCGGCGGGCTTCGTTCCTCCGCTCATGACCAACACGGTGTGGAAGCCGAGTTGCACACCACCGAGGATGTCCGTTTCCATCGTGTCTCCGATCATCGTTGTCTGATCGGTGGTCAGCCCGAGTTCTTTCCGCGCCGCGCGCATCATCACCGGGCTGGGCTTGCCCACGCTGAACGCCTTCACTCCAGTTGCTGTTTCCAGAAGCGCGAC
>JAKEEV010000784.1 GCA_022616395.1 Planctomycetia bacterium
AGAAACATGATTGGCACCTGCGACCGCTTTACCCAAATGGCGATACAACGGCTCAAATACAGCGCAAATGACCATGTTGGAAGCCCTGGCCTGAAGGGCTGCAACACAATAAGAGAATTGTCCCAGCCCTTCAGGCTGGCAAAACCAAATCGCAACCCAGGGCTTGCGCCCTGGGCTATGTTGTCACAGCCCTTCGGGCTGAAGAGGAAACCGCGAGCCGATGCCAGCCTGGCCTACTCAATCCGACTACAAGGACGCGCTTCAGAACCCGGATACCGCGTTTCGCGACCCGGACCTGAAGACGAGTCAAGCGGAGCGCAGCCCGATGGGTGTACCGCGCGCCCGGTCGGGTGCGTTCGCCAGCGTCTACAAGATGACCGGTCCGAAGGGCACCGTGGCGCTGAAGCTGTTCAACTTCCCCAACGAGGATCGAGCCAACCGCTACAAGGCCGTGTCGGATTATCTGGAACTTGAACTTGGACCCAAGAAGCCAGCGAGCGTGGTGAAGTTCCAGTATCATCTCGAAGGCATTCGCGTTGGGAAAGGGTGGTACCCAACGCTCACGATGACCTGGGTCAAGGGCGTGTCTCTGGGCGAGTGGGTCCGGCAAACCATCGAGAGGAAAGTTCCCGATGTCGCGGCGGTTCGCAAGATGGCCGATGCGTGGGTCGCTCTTGTGTTGCAACTCCAGGAGGCGAAGATCGCGCACGGCGACTTGCAACACGACAACGTGATGGTTGTCGGCGATTCGCCGGTGTTGGTCGACTACGACGGGATGTGCGTGCCGGCGCTCGATCCGGACGAGCCAGCTCAGAAGTTAGAGCAACTGGAGTTCGGCAAGCCCGCGTATCAGCATCCAGCTCGCGCCGCGGAGCGACTGAGCGGGAATCTCGACCACTTCTCCGCATGGGTCATACTCATCGCGCTGCGAGCGATTGCTTCCGATCCGTCTCTCTATGTTCGTCACGTGCTCAAGACCAATAACGAGAACTTGCTCTTCTCGCCGCACGATCTGGTGAAACCAGCTTCGTCGATCCTCTGGCCGGACCTCATGAGGTGCAAGGATCCGGAGGTGTGCGGCTGGACGCGCATGTTGCGCGAATCGCTCGACAAGCCGTTCGATCAGATTCCGATCTTCACTCTCGATCCGTTTACCCGGCTGCGACAACTGGTCGTCGCCAGCCCGCGAGACTGGGCTGCAATCGAAGCCGAAGCCGACCGGCTGAAGAAATCCGGCAAGGAACTGCCGGCGGAATTGAAGGACAAGGTTGATCCGGTCGCGGGGCTGAAGGAACTATGCGATGCGGTTCGCAAGGACTGGCCGGCGATCCTCGTTGAAGGCGACCGACTCATTAGCGGAGGGAAGAAACTCACTCCGGAACTCACTCGCGCTGTCGATGATGCCCGCAAGCGCGTTGCGTGCCGGGATGCGGTCAAGAAAGCCGTCGATGATCGCAATCCGCGCGCTGTGGTTCTCGCTTATCAGCCGACCTTGATCGACGACTGGGCGGATCGCTCGCTCGTCACCGCCGCGAAGAACGCCTCCGGGCAAGTTGCTCTGCTCGACAAACTGAAGCTCGCGGCTGCTTCGCCCGGAGATGGCGAAGCGTTCGTCAAACTTTGGGAAGACGCAGCACCGAATCTGGCAGGTGTCGGAGAGGCCAAAGCCTACGGAGCAGCAGCCGAGAACTGGCGTGCTCGGATCACAGCGGCTGCGGAATTCATCCGCGTGTTTAACAAGTCTCCACAAGCCGAACGCGAACTCGCCGGCGCGTGGCAGGCGGTTGCCGCCGCCGGGAAGTTGCATCCCACTCTCACCGACACGCATCGGAAGCGCGGGGAGGAAGCGTGTCGGTGGTCTCCGATTCTCGAAAAGCTGCGCCGGGTGCCAACGCTCGCGTCTTACGACAACGACCGCGCTCTGGTGACTCTCTGGGGGAACGGTATCGCTCTCGCGGGCTGCCGAGAGGCGAACGACTTCGTTTCGCGCGCTGATGATGCTTCGGAACGGCTGGAATTGGTGGAAGCGCTGGAAAAGGCGATTCACTCCGCCGATGATGCCGGCGGATCGGAAGACGCGGTGGTCGCGGCTGCCGCCAAGCTTCCCGCTGGCTACGCGCATCCTTATGTGACGCGAGTCAGCGAAGGGTCCGAAGGTCTGCAACTGATGGCCGACATCCAGCGAGCGCTGGACGAGTTGCATCCATCGGATCGCAAGGTGGCGAAGGCGTATGATCGGCTCAAGGCGAAGAATCCAAGACTGGCGAAGCGACTGGAACGGTTGAAACCCGCGCTGTTCGCTCAAGCGGAGCAGTGTGTCGCGCGTCGAAAGGCTCTCGACTCCTTCGCCAGGATTGATGCGGAGGAACCACGAGCCGACAAGCAGGACGAACGCTGGCTGGCGAAATGGGCCAGATACAAGGAGCTTCTCCACGGCCGCGCCGACCGCGAGGAGTTGCGTGAGCGCCTGACGCTCGCCAACAATCGACGCAAGGCGTGGGGGAAGCTGGTCAAGGCGCTTGATGCGCGGGATATGTTCGTTCTGCGCAAGCAGTATGCCGAACTCGCGGGGGTGTTGCAAAACTATCCGCCTCTGGTCGAGCGAACGGGCGAACTCACGTCGCTGTTGGCGAAGGCGGATCGCGTCATCGAGATTCAGGCGAAACTGGCGGCCGGTGGAGTGCTCTCAGCAGATGACTTGAAGTTTCTCCGAGAGAACCACGAGGCGTTCGGCCCATCGGCAAAGGCCGCGATTGAGAAACAAGTTCGTGCGCGGCTGGCCGGTGACGCCCGCCTCCAGCCCGGATACCCGGCGTATTCTCCCGTTGGGCGCGGGTTGCTCAAAGCGTGTTGGGCGTGGGGAGGACACGGGCTAATCAGTCACTGTGTCGTTGTGGTGGACAGTCGGCGGTTCCTCAACACGCCGGAAGAGGCCGATCCTTACGCGCGGCTCAGTTGCAAGGCCGAGAATCACCAGCGCGACGGAGGCGGGATTGTGGTGAGCGCTCCGATCGGCGCATCGCAAGCATATGTGACAGTATGGCCGGTGGTCGAACTCGGCTGGACGGTGGTTCACGGTCCCCCGCTGACCGTCGGCCCGGTGCCGGTCAACGGGAGCAAGCGGTAGTGGGTTTTGTTCACAGAACCAGGGGTTGAAACCCCTGGCTATTCCCGGTGACCCCGTTGGGGTCACAGGGTCTTTTGGACCCCGAAGGGGTCACCGGAAATAGCCAGGGATTTCAATCCCTGGTGCCAACGGTGCAAACAAAGCGGCGGAGGTTTTTAGGTGGGACAGGCAGCTCAGCACGGAGTCGGGCCGGGTGGCGATCAGTTTTTCGTCACCCACTGCATGATCGCCGACAGCGTGCTGAACAATCCGGGCTACACGGTGCGCGCCGCTTCGACGACCGAACCGGCGAAACTCGACGCTGCATTCCATTATCCGCCCTATGAACTGCCCATCGACATGTGGAAGGATTCGCCCGCGGTCTCCGCTGCTCCTCGTCGGCTGGCTCTCACCCGGCTTGGCAGAAGCGCGGTGTGGGTGGTTCATTCCTCGTACCTGGAAAAAGATACGGTTGATCGCGACCGCAGTTACTTCTCTCACTTGCTCCTTTTGCCTGCTGCGAATCCTGCGGATGTGTTGCAGTCGTGGGGAGCCGATGGCTGGGTGAAGAACTACGCGCCGGGGGCGAGCAAGGATCTGGCAGTCTCAGCGCGCTTACCGGTCGGGAAACTGGTCAACGACACGGCACTCACCGCGTTCCTGGGAGATTCACCGAGTGGCCCGCTTGACCTGAGTCTTACCGTCTCTCCCAAGAGGCTTCGAGGAAGCAAGGACGAGCGCAGAGAGTTGTTCGCCCGCGTAATTCAGGCGCTCTTGTTGCTTGCCGCGGAAGAAGACACGGATCGTCGGCGGCTCTACGTTCATGCGGAGCCAGGATTGCTCGCGTTGCTTCTGTATGGCGCTGTGAGGCTCTTACCAGAGAGCGTCACGGAAGGGCTGACGTTCTCCACGTTCGAGCCGTATCACCGCAACATCCGCGACTACAAGTTGGCCGATGTGGTGGGGACGTATCTGGGCACGTCCGAAAAAGGACTCGACCCGGACCTTGCGACCACACGCGGATTCACGCTCGATACTTTTTCACCGGCTCGGTCGTCGCCTGAGTTACGAGGATCAATCTGGGAAGCTCTTCCTTCGGGCGCAAGTGATCTCATTGAACTGGCAGCAAGCGGCGAATGGGAGTTCCTGGACAGCGTGAAGCGCGCGATTGGTCCCGACGCAAACCAACTGCATCGCGCTGGCTCTGCCATCTCGCGCGCACGCGCACTGGCGCGTGTGGATCGAGGAGAGGCGACCCTGGAGGAACTTGTCGCCATCCAGAGCGATAAGGCCGGAGCCGAGGAACTGAAGTCGCGCGCGGATGCGATCTGGCTGAAGATCAAGGCTGCGGCTCTCACTCGGTCCGAGGTGCGAGCGGCCTTCCGCGATCTGCTCAACGACCGCGACCGGTTGAAGGAGTTGTGGGAAGAGGCCGTCGATGCGATTCTCAACGAGCGGTTCCGCGAGTGGGACGCGCGCTGGACGCTGATTCGAGAAGTCGTCAAGCCCGACGACGCCAAGAAGCTCCTGAGCAAGTTCCTCGGTCGGGAGAAGAACGAGGAGAAGCTCGGTCGCCTGCCTACGGATATGCGGCACAAGCTCCGCGCTGCCTGTGGCGACATCGGGATGATTCCCCCGCGTGCGCTGCTCGTGCCCATTGGATTAGGTGAACTGGAACCGCTACTCGGAGCGCGCGATCCGGCCGCGGCTGGCTACACGGCGTTTGTGCTCCTGGCCGACGAGCAGTACAACTGGCTGGCTCACATTCCACCCGCCAGTCGCGAACAGATGCGCAAGCGGGCGAGGGAGTTTCTCTTCTCAGCGCCACCGGCCGCGGTCGCTTCTTACCTCAACGCCGCTCGGCCGTTTCTGGATACCGACCCCGCATTCTTGACCACGCTCTTCCATCCCTATTCCGACAATGCCGCGAAGCTCATGGACCGCTTACTCGCGGCCAACACGCTGGAGCCGGGCGACTGGGTGAAGTTGTGCGGGGAGGAAATTGGACTGACGAGAGACGAATGGGGCGACTTCTTGTTGGAGAACGACCGACTGGCGAACCTGTTGGTCGGGCTGGGAGGCGACGGCATCGGGCAGAGTGTGTGGAGTGGGTATCTGGAATCGCTGAGTCTGGCCCTGATCTCGCCGGAATTGATCGAAGTCGATGACGACACCGAGCCGGATGTGATTCACGAGTGGGAGCGGAAGGTTCACTCTCACTTGCGCCACGCCGCCGACCGACTGCCCAAGAGCGGCGCGAAACTGGTGCAAGCGCTTCCAGAAGGCGGAGTCTCCCGGCTGTTCGCGGCCAACAACTTGCTCAAGTGGATCGAACATCCAGAACTGGCCGAAAAAGACGGCCCCGACGAGGTGAAAAACGCCTGCGAGACCTTCGGCCTGGAACGCCTCGACTTGCTGAAAACTGCCTGCAAAACCGGCGGGTTCCACGAACTCTCACTCCCCGCGCAGCTCGATCAATTCGCTCCTCTGGTCGAGTTATTCAAGGCGTGTTTCCCGGTGGATAACAACTTCAACACCGCGCGCCACGCCGCGACCGAGATCATCAAGCTCGCGAGCGATTGCCCCAAACAAGCACGCGGAGTGTTCCAGGCGCACTTTGTCGTCTCGTGTGTGCCCGATAATCACTTCGCCAATTTGCTCGACGACCAGAGACAGATCCCGTTCGATCCGCTCGCCGAGGCTCTGATTCGTCAGCGCATGGCAAAGCCGAAGAAGTCCGCTCAGCCTGCACCTTCGCGACCCGTGAAGGAACTGGAACCGGTGCCGGTTGAGGATGGGCAGTTCGCGGACGAAGAAGAACCCGAAGAAGGTGCCGAGGAAGTCATCCACAAGAAGGGCGCAAAGGCGAAGCCCGATTCTGTCAAGTCGAAGAAGCCTGAGTCCAAGAAACCCGAAGCCGATTCACCGAAGGCCAAGGGTGAGAAGAAGGACAAGAAGGACAGGTCGGAAGAGAAGGACAAGCCGAGCAAAATGGGAATGTGGATTGCGATTCTTGTGGTGGTCGTGCTCGCGTCTGTCGGGCTGTTGGTAGTGGCAATCAGCCAGTTGAATTAGCCAACGTAGGACAGGCATCCAGCCTGTCGTGGAGAATCGGAGCCGGAAGCGTCAGCGACGGAATTCAAGTAGTAGAGAAAACACCGTCGCTGACGCTTCCGGCTCCGAGAAAGACAGCGAAGAGAAAACACCGTCGCTGACGCTTCCGGCTCCGAGAAAGACAGACAGGCAAGATGCCTGTTCTACGAAAGTGGGCGAGGCCAGTCATGAGCGGACTCAAAAGTGGCGGGTTGTTGCTGATGTTGGCCATTCCCTTCGCGGCGTATGTCGCCTGGCAGGTGAACGGAGTGACTCGCGCGGATCTGATCGTGTCTGACCCGCCGCCCGACAAGGGAGCAACGAACGATCAACTGTCGGCCGGCCAGACAAAAGCCTCTGGGTTGGTCAACGAGACACGAAAGGTTGAGTCGGTGACGTTGCAATTCCGCGCCCCTGGCGCTCAGGACGCTGTCAACGACCCGGCGGCAGTCGCGACACGCGACTCGGCGGCGAAGCGTTCCGCCAACCTCACCGACCTGGGGAATTTTCTCTCTGGAGTCGAACGGCCCGTGTTCACCGGCGAACTGAAGAACGACTTCGAGAACTGGCAGAAGGAGCAGGTGGCTTTGAGGAAGGCCGAACAGGAGATCAAGGACGCGCTCATTCGCATGCCGGAGATCACTTCCTCCGCCGACGCGGAACGAGCCATGGAGGCGCTGGAGAAGCTCGTTCGGGGCTATCTGAAGCTGTCGCGATTCGCGGATAACGGGAAGGCGGCTCTGTGGCGAATCAAGGCTCGAATCCAGGTGATCGAGGAGCTGACGAAACTCGCGGACAAACAGTACAAGTCCGCGATCAGTGTCAAGTTGCCTCTGAAGCCCGGCGACAACGAGGTTCTCACCGCGGTGAAGACGCTCAAGGGTCAGCGAGAGCAAATCAAACTGTTGACCGACGAGTTGAAGCAGGCGGAGGAGGACAAAATACCCCTGGATGGCCCCACGACCGAAGCCATCAAGGATAAAGGCCAAGTGGCGGATGAGTGTAGCGCCCGCGAAGAGTTACTCGCGCTCTTTGGCAAAGACGACCTGTTCACCAATCCGAACGGGGCGGCGTGGCTCAAACTCGTCTTGGTGCAGTATCGCAAGACCAAGGACGACAACGTCAAGGTGCTGATCCGCAGGAAGGTTCAGGAGTTCTGCGAGGAGTTCATTCCCCTGAAAGTGCGCCTCGACGAGAAGGTGATTTTCAAGAAGAACACCGTCCAGCGTTCCCTTGTGATCGTGAAGTATCAGGAGAAAGGAGACACCAAACCAGTGCCACTGTCGAGTGAGGTGGAGGGACTCAACGAACTGAATCTCGCGGACCGGTATCCCCCCAAGACGACCCGTGTGGTGTATGACATGGGTGGAGACGAATTTGTCGACGTTTTGAAGCCAACCGAACACAGTAAGGCGGCCAAACTCTACTTCGATGAGCGTAAAAAGCTGGCGGACAGCGCAACCGGGCCGAAATGGACGTTAAAAGCGGTGGAAGAGTTAAAAAAGAAGTGCGACTCTCAATCGAAGTGGGTAGACCAGTTGTGGAC
>JAKEEV010000785.1 GCA_022616395.1 Planctomycetia bacterium
AGATGAGCATTCCGAACTGAGTGCCCCAGTCGCCGAGGTGGTTGTCGGTGATGACATTGTGACAGAGGAAACGCAAGAGGCGCGTCAGCGCGTCACCGATGATCGTGCTGCGCAAGTGTCCGACGTGGAGTGGCTTCGCGACATTCGGCGAACTGTAGTCGATCACGAACGTCTTCGGTTGCGCGGCCGGTTCGACGCCGAGTTTCGGGTCAGTCGCGATGCCTTCAACCGCCTTCGCAAGGAACTCCGGCTTCAGGCGCAAGTTGATGAACCCCGGACCCGCGACCGTCGGTTCTTCGAGCATGTCGTTGGCGGGAAGTTTGGCGATGATCGTCTTCGCCACATCCGGCTTCTGACCGAGCGCTTTGCCCAGCGCCATTGCGCAGTTCGCCTGATAGTCGCCGTGCTCAGGGTTCCCGGCCGGCTTGATCGTGGCGAGCAGGTCCGCTACCGTGGGCGCCTTGGCTTTCTCCTTCTGCTTGTCTTTTGCCTCTGCTTCCGCTTTTTTCAGCGCGAGATCGGCGAGTTCGGTCAGCACCGGTTCAAAGAGCGAACGGATTTGAGTCAGCAGGTTCATGCTTACACCATCGGCCTGACGGCTAGCTCACAGAAACCGTCGGGCTTACGCCTCGACGCTCACAATTACGTTCCGCAAAAGCGACTGTCGGCCGCTCCGACACCCTCAAGCAAGAGGGGCGGTTCGGCCGACAGGTTCGTTATAGGGATACTCACCAACGTGCGTCAGTGAGCGTTGGAATCACTCGCGTTCCCAGTCCACCTTCTTCGCGTCTGCCCACAGCTCCTCAAGCTTGTAGTAGTCGCGGGTGTCCGGGTCGAACACGTGAATGATGATGTCCCCGTAGTCCTGCACGATCCATTTACTCGCCTCATACCCCTCGATACCCAGGCGGGTATCGCCTTCGGCACGAAGCGCCGCGTCCGTTTCCTCGGCCAGAGTGTGAATCTGGCGTCGGCTCGAACCGGTCGCGAGAATGAAGTAATCGAACAGGGGGGTGCAGGACCGCATGTCCAGCACCAGAATGTCGCGACCCTTGTTGTCGGCGGCGGTTTTGGCCGCGACGCAGGCCCGGTGGAGAGCGCTGCTAAGGGGGCGGGTCGGCTGCGGGACGGACACCGTAGTCACCGTGCTCAACGTGGCGGTGTTCAAGTGACCTCCTTCAGGGCATGGGTGCTGCCTCCGGAGGTTCGCGGTGCCGCGGCCAAACAGGTGGGTAAATCACCGTTGTCGTGGGGCTGCCTCCGGGGTCTGTTGAGGACCGTGCCATGCCGGCTGATTCGGTGCGGACCTTCCGCACCATCTACCGGTATCATCAGCCGGGTTGTGTCACACGTCAAGCAACATGGCAATCTTTCCCCCAGTTCGGGGCGCGACAGGCGCGCCCTAGCCCCTACTTCTCGACCCGGATGGGTGTCCGAAAACTGGACTGCCAACTGACACCGCACCCGGCACACAGGTTCGACCTAGATTGGAGACAGGATGCTTTGCGTGATGGGAAGACCGCATCACGCGGAGCCTGATGTCTACAATCCCGGCACATGCCGTGCCCTACTTTGAACAGACGCGAATCCGTATTCTGATCGCTAAACATTCTCCGAAATCCTCACGGAACTTTCTCCGATGCCCGGCCGTGTCCTTATTGCTCCCGCTCCGCTGCGCGAGATTGAACACACCTACGGCCCCATCCTGCGCGGGGCCGGTTACACTATCGAATACCCGCCACGCGACAATTTCCGCACCGAATTGCAGATGAGCGAAGCCGAATTGCTCACGCAGTTGCCGGGGTGCCTCGCGTCTCTGGCCGGAAGCGAGCCATACACGCGCGCGGTCATTGCGAAAGCGGCTCCGGCTGGCCTAAAGGTCATTGCTCGTGCCGGAGTCGGTTATGATGCGGTCGATTTGCAAGCCGCGACCGATCACGGAGTCGCGGTGTGCTTCGCTCCGGGCACCAACCAGGACGCGGTCGCTGAACATACCTTCATGTTGATGCTGGCGCTCGTCCGCAAGCTTCGCGAGCAAGACACAGAGATTCGCCAGGGGCTTTGGCCTCGGCGCACGGTCGGGAATCTCCGCGGAAAGACGCTCGGCATCATTGGCCTCGGTCGGATCGGCAAAGCAGTCGCGAAGCGCGCGCTCGCATTCGATATGAACGTGCTCGCGACCGAAATTCTTCCCGATCAGGCATTCATCGCGGCAAACAAGATCACTCTGGTTCCGCTGGAAGAACTCCTGCGTCAATCCGACATCGTCACACTGCACGTTCCCAAAACCCCGCTGACGAAGTCGCTCATCAACCGCGACACGCTCGCGCTGATGAAGCCGACGGCGCTCTTACTGAACACCGCGCGGGGCGGAATCGTACACGAAAAAGACCTTCACGAGGCTCTGGTGGCGAACAAGATCGCGGGTGCGGGCTTGGATGTGTTTGAAGCAGAGCCACCGGGCGCCAATTCGCTGTTCAGACTGGATAACATCCTCGTGACAGCTCACACGGCCGGCGTGGATCAGCGCTCGCGTGAAGAAATGGCCCGGCTCCCAGCTCACGCGATCGTTAAACTACTCGCAGGCGAATGGCCCGCCGACTGGGTGGTGAACCCGCAGGTGAAAGAGAAGTTCTTTGCAAGGTGAGTCAGTTGGGCGGATTCGCCGGCGGATTCGGTTCGCGTTCCGCTTCCGGGGCTGGCAATCCAGTGTTGACAACCGGCCACTTCCGCTGTTCGGGGGTCAGTTGTGCGAAACCATCGACCTCGAAGACGACAAACTCGTCCTCCTTCGGCTTTGCGCGGCGACGCTTTTTGGACGGGCGTTTTTTCTCTGGTTCAGTCGGCATTATTAGCCTCCCAAGTACACCGGTTCAGTAGCCAACAGTTCTCCAGCTTGTGTCAGCCGAAATTCGTACCATCCGGGGGCGGGAAATGGCACACCATGCAAACACCACGCCCGAGACAGTGGCCTGGGATCTTGGCCGAAGCGGATGAGAAACGGACCGTAGGCCGTCACCAACTCGTCTTCGCTTTCATCGTCCAGGACACGGATCAACTCAACCCAGAGTTCGGCCTCGTCTTCTCCTTCCACCCGCGTGAATAACCACAGTTCCGAGGCGACAAACGGATACCCGGAATCAGCGGGTGGTCGGAGCAAGAATGTCAGGTGGTGGAGTGAGTAAGG
>JAKEEV010000786.1 GCA_022616395.1 Planctomycetia bacterium
ATCGCGGAATGCACGAAGCCCGAAGCTCCGCTATTGAAGCAAGTAGGCAAGGTTGGGGTGATAACCGCTGCGGGCTTCGAACGCATCGCGGGCGAACTCGCGGAGGCGGAGGTGATCGCACTGGCAAAGACGACTGCAGCGGGAATGTCTTCGGTCGAGCGAGTTACGTTCCTTCAGGGTGTAATTAGTCGAACTCCGAACACAGCGGCGGAACTAACTCCGGTACTCGATGACGCGGTCGCGGCGAAGAAAGCCGATCTGGAGGCTGCCGCCGCCGAGAAGGCGAAGCAAGCCGCAGCAGCCGCAACGAATCGGGCGGCGCTCGAACGCGCTTTGGAGTTGAGCAAGCAAGACTTTGAAAACGAACTCAACGCGATCAAGCGCCAATGGGAGGCGCTGGGCCAGAAACTAAGCGACCTGCCCGCGCACAAGCGTGCTCCTGAGCCGGAACCGAAGCCGCAACCGAAGAGGGGAGCGACAGGAACCGCCCCGGAGCCGAAGACTGAGGAAGAGAAAGACTTCCGCCGCGATGTGGCAAATCAGTTAGCTGCCTCCTGGCGGGCCGCGTGGGAGGCGAACAAGCACGAAACGCGCGATTACCTGGAATCCGCGATGTGGAACATCAGCGGGCTGAAGCTTCTCGGCGAACCGGGCGCGAAAGTCGCCTACAGCGGACGCTATCACGATAGCGTGCAAGGTGTGGCGAGCAACGACCAAGTGCGGATCGTTCGTCCCGGCTGGGTTCTGGATGAAGACGGAAACGACTATGTGGTGCTCAAAGCGGTGATTCAGAAGTGAGGGTGCCGCGATGGCCGAACACGTCTTCTGCATCGACTTCGGCAGTGCGTACACGAAGGTAGCGCTGCGCCGCCATCCGGCCGCGGACAGTCAACTGCTTGTTCTTCCGAATGTGGGGATCGACTTTCTGATTCCGAGTGCCGTTGCTGTTGATCGACGCACAAAGCCACGAGTGTTGTTCGGAGATGAAGCCGTCAGTCAGATCGCGGGAAGCGGTATTGATGTGTACGAGAACTGGAAGAAGTTTCTCTTTCTTACCCCTCCTCCCGTGGCAGCGAGTCAGTCTCCGCTGGAAACATTCCTTCACTCTGAGGAACTCGTTCAACTCGCGGCCAAGTACGACGTTCCGCCGGGGCAAATCACCTACTTGCAGCAGCTCGTGACAGCCGCGCGAGCACTCGTCGGCGGGCCGGGCGATCGGGTAGTGTCTGCGGAATCACAGAAGCAGGCTCGGGCGGCGAACGTGGCCGCTCACTTCTTCAACTGGTTGCGACAAAAAGTTCTGGATGCATGCGCCAAGCTGCCGATGTCCGGACTGAAGTTCGACGAGATTCCAGTTCGCATCGCGGTCCCCGCACTCAATGGTGGGGATGTCGCCCAGCATCCTGGTTGTAAACTCTTGAAGGAAGCTCTGCACCAAGTTGGGTGGCCGCTTCACCCCGAAAGGCCGTTTGTCGCCGAGCCGTATTCCAACGCCATCGGTATTCTCACCAAGGCTTCCAACGCGCTACACCGCGGACGGATTCACTTCGGCGATATGTTCGGCAAGGGGCCACTCATCACCGTGCTCAAGGACACCCGCCATTATCCGAGTTATCGGGCGCTGGTGATCGACATCGGTGCGTTTACCACCGACATCGCGGCCATCTCAATCAAACCGGACGGCAACACCAATAGCGACCCAGATACCGGGTTTGTCGTGAACCAACTTTCAATCCCATTTGGCGTTTCGGATCTCGACAGTCGAGTTCGCCAGGCACTGCCGAAGGAAAAGCGAGAATGGTTGGAGAAGGCGCCTCTGAAGGAGTTCGCCACGTTCCAGAAGATGGCCTACACAGATGGAAAAGGCATTCGCCCAGCCGGTCTTGGCATGGTTATCGGTGGAGAGGCCGACCGAGACGTCATTGAAACCTGTCTCAAGGAGTTTTCCGATCGTTTGGTTGAGGAAGCAGCGAAGTTCTGTGCATCGCTGGAGCCAACGGCAATGCAAGAACTCATCTTCACGGGCGGCGGAAGCAACATCCTCGTCGTGCGGGAAGCACTGCAAGACGCCGCGCAGTCAGATGGGAAGTCTTTCGTCAAGATGCATGCGCCAGACATCAAGCGGATCAAAGGCGGGCCGGTAATTGATAAACTCGACGAACAGTTTACTCGCGGTGGGAGCGCCTTGGGTGGTGCGAGCATATACTTTGAGAAGGACTATTACTAACTCGCACCACGGACGGACCGGTGAACTTTCTTGCACACCTCCACTTGGCCGATGGCGACTCGGGCGACATGCTTGGCGGAGTCGCGGCCGACTTTGTTCGCAACCCCGATCTCCCGCTACTCACCGCGGACGTGCTGCGCGGAGTCCGGTTGCACCGGCTCATCGACGGCTTTACCGACCGACACTTGATTACACTGCGGAGTATTAGCCGCGTGTCGCGGTCGCTTGGCTGGTTCGGCGGAATCGTGATAGACATTTACTACGACCACATCCTCGCTCGCGAGTGGACCAGATACTCGAACGAACCACTCGCGGAGTTTGCCGAGCGCTGTTATCGCGTCCTGGATGCTGGCATTACCGCAATTCCCCCAGCCGCACTTCCAGCCACGGCGAGCGACTTCATCCGCCGGTTTGTCGATGAAGATCGCCTCAACCGCTACGCCACACGAGACGGCATCGAGGACACGCTCGAACGTGTGTCACTTGTCATTGCCAAGCGCATTCCTCACCGCGCGATCTGGCTTCCCGATGCGATGCCGCTACTCGTGTCGCTCGATGCGGAACTCGCGGCCGACTTCCACGCCTTCTACCCCGAACTGATGGTTTTCGCCGAGGAGCAGAAGGGGCGGTGACCGGGCGGGCGAACCCGGCCCGCAAGGGCCGTGGGTGGCGTGTGGACCCACCGCCCTTGTGGGCGGGGTTCGCCTTACTTCCGCTCGTACACCACTTTCCCGCCCACCACGGTCATCATCACTTTCGTGTCGGCGATCTTGTCCTTCTCGGCGGGCGCGAAGATGTCGCGTGAGAGGAGCACGAAATCCGCCAGTTTCCCAGTTGTGATCGTTCCGCGATCCTTCTCCTGAAATGCCGCGAACGCGCTGCCGAGCGTGTAAGCCTCCACGGACTCCGCGACCGTAATGCGTTGCTCCGGGAACCAGCCGTTGGGGTGTTTGCCGTCAAGCGTTCGGCGATTCACGGCCGCGTCGATGCCCGCGAGCGGATCGAGTGGAGCCACCGGCCAGTCGGAACCGAATGCGAGTTTCGCGCCAGCTTCAAGAAGAGAACGATAAGCGTACGAACTGGCGCAGCGCTTCGCGCCGATGCGCCCTTCGGCCCATCGGCCGTCGTCGATGACGTGATACGGCTGCATGGATGCGATTACACCCAGTTCCTTGAAGCGCTTGTAGTCTTCCGGGCGCAGGTGTTGCACGTGTTCGATGCGGAACCGCCGATCCTTCGGTCCGTTCTGCTTGATGACATCCGTGAAGAGGTCGAGCAGCACCGCGTTCGCCTGATCGCCGATCGCATGAACGCACACGTTGATCCCGGCGGCGTCCGCGGCGCGGATGTAAGAGCGCATCGTGTCTGGTTCGGTCACGTACACGCCGGTGTTCTTTGGATCCTTCTCGTAAGGGGCGAACATCTTCGCGGTGCTGCTGCCGAGCGAGCCATCCATGAAGCCCTTCACCCCTCCGATGCGAAGGTAATCGTTGCCGAAGTCGGCCATCACGCCGGTCGCGCTTAACTCCTTGTGAAGTGAGATCGGCCAGCGGAGATCCAGGCGGCAGGTTAAGCGACCCTCGCGCGCAAGCTTCTGGTAGATGCGGAAGAGCTTGCGCCGCGTTTCGGGTGAGCTGCCGTCAAGGTCTTGCGCGCTTGTGATGCCGTTCGCGGCGGCGGCTTTCTGGGCCGCGAGTACCGCTTCGAGAATCTCCTCGTCATTCGGTGGCGGGATCAGGCGATCCACAAGCCCCATCGCGTTGTCTTTGAGAATGCCCGAAGGCGTTTTGCCATCCGCGAGGCGATAGATTACGCCTCCGGGCGGGTCTTTGGTATCCGCTGTGATGCCCGCGAGCTTCAATGCAGCGGAATTGGCAAGCCCCATGTGTCCGTCGTAGCGGCGGATGAACACCGGACGGTTCTTCACGAACTTGTCGATGGTCGCGGCCGTCGGAAGTTCGCCCTTGAAGGTGCGGTCGTGGTCCCACAGCCCGCCAACGATCCAGCGCTCTCGCGGCGTGTTCTGGTCGAATTCCACAAGGCGCTTGCCGAACTCGGCTTCGTCCTTCGCGTCCTTCAGGTCGATGCGCGCAAGCGAAAGCCCGCCGCTGAGGAAGTGCAAGTGACTGTCGTAGAAGCCGGGCACGAGCCGACCGCCCTTGAGGTCAATCACCTTCGTGTTCGCGCCAGCGAGTAGCTTCACCTCGGCGTCGGTGCCGACCTTCAGGATGCGGTCTCGCCACACAGCGACCGCCTGCGCTTCGGGCTTGGCGGTGTCGCCCGTCCACACCTTGCCGTTGACCAAGACAGTGTCCGCCGCGACGGTTGGTTCTGCGGCGGGGGCGAGAAGGAGTACGAGAGGAAGCATCAGAGTTCACCACAGAGGATGCAGAATCAGAGAAGAATAATGGCCACAAAAAAGCACAAAATGCACAAAGGAAAACC
>JAKEEV010000787.1 GCA_022616395.1 Planctomycetia bacterium
CCGGCTGCCGGGCCGATAATCCCGGCCACTTTTCTTTCCCTTCGCCCTCAAGGATAGGGAACCCATGAAGCAAATCACAATTCGTCGTTGCCCGGTATGTTCCAACATCGGATCGTTGACGAACTCCGTCGTGTCGTCGTTGAAGAGCGACCCGGATACGCGTGTGAACGTGATTGACGGCGCGAAGGGCGAGTTCAGTGTCGAAGTGGATGGGCAGAGCATCTACCAACAGGCAGGGGCAATGCTCCCCACATCCGAAGAGGTGGTTTCAGCCGTAAAGGCTGGCACACGAGTTCGGTCTGCGAGTTGAACGCGACGAATGTGAACAGGCTCGCTCTGGTCTTGCTTCTTTCCTGGCCCGCGGAGTTCACTCGCTCACGGAGGCGCGGCAGTTGCATGCTTCTTTCATGCAAGTGTCACGCTGGCAATGAAGTTCATCGCTGGCGATCAGACTCTGCTTCACTAGGAGGCAACATCATGGCCGACGACATGAAGGGCAAATTGAAGGAAACCGGAAATCGGATCGCGGAGAACGTCGGGCACGCCGCCGACTGGGTCAAGGACAAGACCGGGCTTGGTCCCGGACGTGCTGAAGGCTCCGATGCTGGAATCGAAGGAATCCGCCAACACATGGAAGTGATCTGCTCATGCGGCACCAAGCTTGGCGTCGTGGACCGCGTCGAGGGTGGGGCGATCAAACTGACCAAGGGCGACTCACCCGATGGTCAGCACCATTTCATTCCGATGAGTTGGGTGGGCAACGTGGATCGTCACGTCCACCTGAACAAGAACTCCGAGGAAGCGATGAGGGAGTGGAAGTCCGATGCGCAATCCTGCGTGTCGTGCGGCGGGTAAGCCACTCGATGTTTCCAAAGCGGCCCGCTCCAGTTGGAGCGGGCCTTTTTCATTCCCGAGGAGGATGGTCAGGCAATGACCCGGTTCCGCCCAGCGCGCTTCGCCTTGTAGAGGTTCGCGTCAGCGGTCTTGAGCAGAGCCGCCGGTGTGATTTGCATGTCCCCCACGGTGGTCGCGGCACCGATGCTGATCGTGAGAGTCAGTGGGTTCGCTTCGAATCGGAATTGGTGAGCCGCAACGGTCTCCCGCAAGCGCTCCGCGACCATCAGAGCACCTTCCTGGGTTGTCTCCACGAGAACCAGTGTGAACTCCTCTCCTCCGGAGCGCGCGAAGAGATCTTCCTTCCGCACATTCACGCGGATCAAATCCGCCAGTTCGCGAAGCACGAAGTCGCCACAGAGGTGGCCGTAGGTGTCGTTGATCGACTTGAATTTGTCGATGTCCACCATCAGCACCGAGAGCGGCCGGCTGTGACGCTGAGAGCGCACCACTTCGCGCTCCAGGAACTCGTTGAGATAGCGCTGATTGTGAATCTGTGTCAGTCCGTCGAGAATCGTGAGCCGGTAAATCTCCTCGTGATACTCCGCCTCGATGTTTCCACCGGCCAGATAGCGATACAGGCAGTTCCCGACTCGCAGGTAGTCGCCATCCTGCAGAAGCCACGAGTGATCGAGTTGCTTGTCGTTGACAAACGTGCCGTTGGTGCTGTGCTGATCGCTGACGTAGTAGCCTTCCGGAGTGGGTTCAATCAGCGCGTGTCGGCGCGAGACCGAGTGATCGCTCAGACGGATGTCGCTCTCCTCTCCTCGACCGATCACCAGCGCGCGGTCCGCAAGCGGATACCGGCAGCCCATCGTGGGCCCGCTTGGGTAAATGTGAACCAGACACGCTTCCCGCGTGGCCGTGGAGAAGAGCCGCTTGGGAGTTGTGATCCAGGTGTCGGTAACCTTTTCCGGCATCGTGTGGCTCAGGGCACCTTCGGGCGAAGGTTGACGGGATTCACCCGTTACCCGAATCTAGGTCATGAACTCCCGACAAGCCACATTCCATTGGGTGAGTTTTGAGCGGATTGGTGCGTAACTGGCGTTTGTGTCGAAAGGTAGCTCAGACACGCCCCCAAACTTGGAGGATGGGTCGAGGTCAGGTTTCGGAACCAAAACTGAAGATCCGACCCCATCCGACATCCCAACCGACACACCAATCCCCTGAAACTGCGGGGTTGTTCTGGAAAAGCCCCAGCGCGAGAGAAGCCGTTGCGCTCTGGCGCGAACGAGTTATGGTCGGGGCGTAACGGGAGGAACGATTCCGCTGATCTTCGCGCGCGGTTTGGTCAAATCAACCAAAATCGGCTCGCGGGTCACCACTTCCCGCACGTTTCCGGCCGCGTCCTTTGCCGTTGCCTTCAGGTAGACGCGAGCTGGAATACCTGGAGGAACTCGCCAGCCAAACTGGCCCGTGTTCGGCAATCGACGAGCGATGGGTGTGGCCAGAGCACCGACTTGCACAATCGCCTCATTCGCGGCGCTTGCTACGGGCTTCCACGGACCACCGGGAGCCTCACTCCACTCCAGTGTGATCGGGTCATCCCCAAAGTTTTTGTCCGTCGCCTTCCACTGAATCACGAGCGTGTCCGCCGCGTTCGGATCGGACACCGGCGGGAACAAATCAATCTGAGGAGCAGTCACATCGAGCACGATACGCAACTCCGGAACATCTCCGGTGCTTGGTTCACGTTCGCTCAGTCCAGCTCCACTTACGGGAACTAATCTGAAGCCATAACTTCCTTCCAGTTGTAGGTTCTCCCGGATGTCGAGCATCACGCGAACCGCGCCTCCCTTGCCATCGTGCTGACTCCACTTCTGCCACGACCGCCCATCGTCGCGCGTGACCCACAAATCAACGCGGCTGATGCCCGAAGGCCCGCGTGCTTCGAGATCAAATCCCAGATCAAAGCGCGGATAGTTGATGACCTGAGCGCGGGTCATTTCCACTGTCGGACCAGTCGCGCTATTCCATCCGCCTTGCGTTGGCAGAGACGGAGCGGCTTTCGGATCGATTGTTGGGAGCGGTTTCATTCCGGAGTTTGTCGAACCGGTCTGAGGAGGAGTGTGCGGTTGAGTCGGCTGAACGGGAACGAAAGGCTGTGTTGGCGTGATGCCAGGCGGAGTGGGTGGAGCAATCGGGCCAGGGCTAACCGGAATGACAGGATCCGCCGGTTTGGTTCCTCCGCTCATTCCGGTGTTCCCCGAGCTAATGTTCCCAGTCCCGGATGCTGGACCAACGGGCGGAACGGGTCCAACGGGAAGAGTCGGGGACATACTGGTTGAAGTTTGCCCATTGCCCGCCGCGGGGAACTCCTGTGTACTCTCGGTCTTGTTCCCCGCGACATCGGTTGCGGTGATTCTCACGACCACGGCTTCACTCGTTCCGCAGGGGAACTTCACGCCCGTGCGCGAGTTGGCGGGGAGCATCACCTCTTGCCAGAAGCCATTGGGATTGCTTGCGGAGCGAAAATGCACCTTCGTCTCCGCGTCGTTGGGGAACTTGTCCTCCACCATCCATTCGATGACAACTTCCTCTCCGTTGCGTTTTGCGTTCGTCGGGCGGACCTGTGGCGGAAGAGTATCAATGACCATCTTCAGGTCGGGAGCACCGGCCGTCAGGTCCGAGGGATCCTTGTTCCCCTTGAGGTCTTCAATCACCATCTTGAACCAGTAGACGCCATCATCCTTCGCCAGGTAAACGAAGGCATCCTTGTCGGGAGTGACGAACCCTTCCTGATACCAGGTGTTCTCGCCGTTGCGGGCCACGTAGAGCAACACCTGACGGATGGTCTTGCGGTCCTTCTTGTACTCGATGGGCAGTCGAATGGTGCGGGAGTTCATCGAGTAGTAATCCGGAGCCGGTGGCTGGCCCACGGTGAGACTCAGCAGTGTGACCGCGGTGAATGTCATGACCTTCCCCCCCGAAGCCGCAACGCGCGGAGCGCGGCGTGTATCGGATGTATCGGTTAGGCAGAGCGCGGAATTCAACTTTTTTGTCGAACCGCGCGGATTTCTTCAAGTCGCCGACCCGCGAGTGCACACGTACCAAGATCCGTGCCCAGTACGATGTCTTGAAATCTGGTCTTTCTTGGAGTTCCGCTCTGTAGGCGGTCTTGCTTCCACCGGCTAAAGCCGGGACTCCAACACAAGTCAGGTGAGAAGATGACTCCCCCCGAACTGCGTCAGTTACTCGAAGCCGTGCGAACTGGCACGGTGGGCATCGACGACGCGGTCAACCAGCTCGGTCGAGCGTCTGTTGCCGAGTTATCTTTCGCGACACTCGATCTGGACCGAGCTGCTCGCTGCGGATTCCCGGAAGTGGCGTTCGCGGAGGGGAAGACACCGGAATGGGTGGAAGGAGTCGTTCGGAGACTTGCGGAATCGGCGCAAGACTGCTTTGTGACTCGCGTGAACGCGGCCCAGGCCGAACACCTCGCCAAGCACTTCCCGCAGGCGGAACAAGACCGACTGGCGCGCACGTTCTGGTTACCCGCGTCTGGTGCGCGCTCTGCACCAGTCGGGAAAGTGTGCGTGGTCACCGCCGGAACGAGCGATCTGCCTGTGGCTCAGGAGGCACTTGTCACAGCGCGCGTGATGGGCGCGGGAGTTGACTTGGTCGTGGACGTTGGAGTCGCGGGACTGCATCGCATCCTGCGTCAGCGCGAACGACTCGCTTCCGCGGACGTGGTGATTGTGGTCGCGGGGATGGATGGGGCACTTCCGAGTGTCGTGGGTGGACTTGTAGACTCTCCCGTGATCGCCTGCCCGACGAGTATCGGTTACGGCACATCGTTCGGCGGGGTCGCGGCACTCTTGACGATGCTCAATAGCTGTTCGGCGGGCGTGTGTGTTGTGAATATCGATGCGGGCTTCAAGGCGGGATTCATAGCAGCGCGCTTCGTGAAGCGTCTTCAAAAAGCAA
>JAKEEV010000788.1 GCA_022616395.1 Planctomycetia bacterium
AGGAATCGACGCACGGCCTTGGAGTTACCCGCGATCTCAGGTCGAAGGCGTTTGACTGCGTCTTCGCGACGCAGGAGCCGGTGCCAGGCGCGGTAGACTTCACCCATGCCTCCTTCGCCGATGATGTCGAGTAATAAGTACGGACCGAGTTCGAGAGCACCGGTGTGTCCGCGTGCAATGACATCGGCTTGAAACGGCGAGAGTACGGTCACATTCCCCGGCGCGAGGGCAAGCCATTCCGCCAGAGACGGAGAGGGGGAGCGATCCGGCGGCCAGTTGCGGATAACGGCGCTCGCAGCGCGCCGGCACGAGTCGCATCCTGGCAAGTGCGCGGCCAAATCGCCACTGAGCCGGGCGGTCGGATCGGCGAGCGCAGCCGCGATGCGTGCGGTGAGCGGACATGTGGAGGAGGACGCCATCGGCGGAACCTTCTCGCGGAACGAAACGTCCCCCAAGAATACCAGACCGCCGACCGCGAAACGACAAGTGCGTGGGTTGAGTAGGCCCGCCTTGCCGAGTTTTCAGAGTAGTCATCACGCTCCGCGTGATGTGCTTTTCACTTCGCTCGCTGTGCTCGCGACATCACGCGGAGCGTGATGACTACTATGAAACAGTGCCGCCCGGCAGGCGGCACCTACTTTCAGCGTCGGAAGTGGTGCTTGCTGAACTGGCCGAGTTGCGGGTCGTACACCGTGCCGGTGTATCGCGCCTTGTGCGTGAATGGATTGGCGAAGTGACTCTTGCGCTGAATCGAGCCGATCACCGGTTGCACACGGGTGACTGTCGGGACGACCAGCCCCGTGCGACCATCGAACAGGACAGTTCGCCTTGTCATTCCGCGGTTGAACGGATTGTCCCCCACCGTCTGAATCATCACCGGGCCGGCGAAGGGTTCGCTTCCGCCTGCCTGAATCACCTGGGCATCTGCCTGACCAACCATTGCTGTCAGCATCACCGTGACCACACTCAAACGCATCGCTCCGACCTCCACGAGGACTGATTCACTTCCGAAGTGGGAAGCAACTGAAGTAGGACGGTCTGGAAAGGCCGTCGAGAGAAGAGACGGTCGAGAATGTCCGTCCTACTTCAATGAATCGGCAATCGGGGCAGTCCAGGCGAAGTCTTCCGGCATTGCTCGATGCTCGCGGTCAGGATTCATGCCGGCTGTAGCGGTCGTATGCGATTCGTGCGCACTCGGCGTTGATCGGAGCCGGAAGCGTCAGCGACGGATTCTTGTGTTGAGCGTTCCGTCGCTGACGCTTCCGGCTCCGATTCCGATGAAGCGATTCGTTCACCCGACCCAGCTTGCGTCCGTCGCGGGGAAGTTCACCAGTTCTTCTTGCTTGAACCAGAGCGCGATCTCGGAAGCGGCATTCTCCGGGCTGTCGCTGCCGTGAACGAGATTGTTCTGCACGGAGAGCGCGAAGTCTCCGCGAATCGTTCCCGGCGGAGCCTTCGCGCCGTCGGTCAGTCCCATCAAGTTCCGACAGACCGCGACCGCCTCGCGTCCTTCCCACACCATCGCGACCGTTGGGCCACTTGTCAGAAAGGTGAGCAGACTTTCGTAAAACGGCTTCCCCTTGTGAACCGCGTAGTGCTTCTCGGCCAGTTCGCGACTGACCGACACCAACTTCAGTGCGCTGAGACGCAGTCCCTTGCTTTCAAAGCGGCCGGTAATCTCACCAACCAGCCGACGTTGAACCGCGTCCGGCTTCAAGAGGATCAGAGTTCGTTGCATGGTTCGCTCCTCTGGATGGGGTGACTTCTTCCACCATCGGGCCGGTCGGTTCAGCAAGCCGCGCAACAATCGCATGGCTCACTCGCGCTGTGGGTGGAGTTGTGGTCATGGTGCGAACCGGCGGCGGATTCGTCCAGCGCACAGATGACCTTCCCTTAAATGAACGCGGCGCGGTAGGAATGGTCGATCCCTGCAAGGATGCACTCACATGACCGACTCAACTTCTTCTTTCCGGTGGATTGTGGGCGGTGCGGCTCTCCTGGCGCTCGCGTACTTCCCGACGCTCAGCGCTCCGTTCGACTTCATCGACGACGGTAACCTCGTCTATCCCGCACCGGCTGGCACAACGCTTCGCGAACACACCGAACTCTGGTGGCATCGCGTGACAGCCAACGTCGAGCATCTCGGACCGTTCCGCCCGGTCCTGTGGGCACACTGGCAGGTTCAAGCGAATCTCTTCGGAGCTGACTCGCAACTCTGGCGACTGTTTCGCTTCGCGTGGTGCATGCTGGCGGCCGGGATGCTCCTGTGGCTGTTCCGCGAACTGGGCATTCCCCCAGTCGCGGCTCTGCTCGCGGGAGCCGCGGCCATGTGGAACCCGTATCGCAACGAAATCTGGACGAGCCTCACGCTTTCGGAAGGCGTGGTGATGCCCTACGCGCTCTTCGCGCTCATCTCAGCGCGCAAGGCGTCGCGCTCTGAACAGCCCTTGTGGTGGGATGTCGCGGGGATTGCCTGCGTGCTCATCGCGCTTGGATGTAAGAACACGTTCGCGGCGATTGTGCCGGCTCAGATCGCGCTTCGGATTTGGCCAGAAGGAACGAGCCTGCGCGATGCGCTTCGCAAACATCGCTGGCGCGTGATGCTCTTCGCGCTTCCGCTTGCGCTACCGATTGGGCACTTCATTTACTTCAAGTTGAACTGGCACGCGGGGCAGTACGCAACTCACGCTCCCAGCGCAACGCAACTCCTTCGCTATCTGGTGTGCTTGAAGGGAGCAATAGGGCTGGACTTCCTCGGTGTGGGGATCGTGCTCGCGGCCGGAGTTGTGTGGTGGCGAAGGGCGAACCCCGCCCGCAAGGGCGGTGGGTTCAGCACAGTCCACCCACCGCCCTTGCGGGCGGGGTTCGCTCACTCGCCCGCTCTCCTCTGCGCCGCGCTCCTCCTCGCAGCGGGTATCGTGGTGTATCTCCCGCTCAACATCGTCTCTGGTCGGTACGCGATGCCGGCGGTGTGGGGGCTGGATATTCTTCTGGCTGTGATGCTCGCCGCGCTTCTGAAGCTGCCAGTGGGAGCGTTGCGGTCTAGCGCGGTGTTCGCAATTTGCGCCGGGCTTGTGATTGTGCTATTGGTGAATGTGAATCGTCAGGAACGCACGGCCAACCGCGCGCGGATGCTCTGGCAGGTGGTGAGCCACCTCGAATCGACCGCCCCAGAAGGCGCAACGATCGCGTGGATCAGCGGTGATCCGTCCGCGGGCGAACTCGGCGCGGAGGAGGGGATTCATCTTCAGTGGCATCTGACCCAGCGCGGCCGACCGGATCTTCGCATCGCGCTATTCGATTCCACCGAACAACCCCTGTCGCGCGTGGAACTGCCTCCCACCGCTGACGAACCGCTTTTCCGTGTGACCGCAACCGCCATCGCGCCCAACCGGACGTGGGAAACGGATCGTTCGTTCACGATGGTGTACCAGTTTGGCCGGAAACGCTACGATTGCCATGTCAGCCGCCGGTTGCCTTCTCCGCGCTTCGCGGACGAGGAGACCCGCGCCGAGGTGGGCAGGCTGTTCACCGAGATGGTCACACCGCCAGAACCCGCAGACATCTGGAAATTGGACTGCTGGTAAACCGGACTGCCTGTCATGGCTATCACGCACAGTCACAAGCTGGTGCTCCCATCGGACGCCAATCACCACGGCACTCTTTACGCCGGCGCAATGCTGCGTCTGGTACTCGAAGCCGGGTATGCAACCGCCTGGAAGCACATCGGGCCGGAGGCCAATCTCGTGTTGCGCCGAGTGCTCAACATGGAATGTCTGCGACCGGTGCCGGTGGGCGTTGTGGTTGAACTTCAGGGAGTCGTTCTTCACCGCACGGCGGCGTATCTTGTGTGCGGGTTGGTCGGCGCGCCCTGGGATGACAACGGCCACTGGGTCGAAGCGCTCTTCGGTTTCGCGCAAGTAGATGCCGATGGCAAACTCACGCACTTCCCGGAACGGCTCCCTCCAATCACAGTTCCACCCGGCGATGTGTGGGAGCGCCTCGCTCGCCGCATGACCAAGCTGCTGCGCCTGCGGTGAAGTCAGAGGACAGGAGACAGGAGTCAGGAATCAGGAATCAGGAGTCAGGAGTCAGGAATCAGGAATCAGGAATCAGAAGAACAGAGATCAGACAAACACGAGGACGCCAGTTCCATATCCTGACCCTGATTCCTGACTCCTGATTCCTGACTCCTGACTTTTGAGTTCCCATGCCTGCCACCGCGACACCACCCGCCTTTGAACTCGACACTTCCGCCGCCATCGAGCGACTGCTCCGGTTCCTTTCCGTGGAAAGCATCACCGGACACGAAGCCGCCATCGGTCAGGAACTGGCGACCGCGCTCCAGGAAGTTGGCGTACCGGAAAGCGCCATCACCTTCGATGATGCACACACCCGGATTCCTGAACCGACCCCGATCGGCAACCTGATTGTCAAGTTGCCCAGCACCGCGAAGAAAAACACCAAGCCGCTACTGTTCATGACTCACATGGACACTGTTCCGTTGTGCGCGGGTGCTAAACCAAAGCTCTCCGGAAAACGGGTCGTCAATGAACTGGAAGGAACAACCGCTCTGGGTGGCGATAACCGCAGCGGATGTGCCGTGCTGGTAACGCTCGCGGCCGAACTCATCACGCAGAAGCTTCCGCACCCGCCTCTGACACTGCTATTCACAGTGCGCGAGGAGAGCGGACTGTTTGGCGCCAAGCACCTCAACCCCGCGGACCTCGGCAAGCCCGCGATGGGCTTCAACTTTGATGGCAAAAGCGCCGCGGATGTGATCGTGGGGGCCATCGGAGCGGATCGGTGGTCGGTGGACATTCGCGGAAAGGCGTCTCACGCGGGTGTTGCTCCAGAGAAAGGCATTTCGGCCACGATGGTGTTCTCGCTGGCAATGTCTGAGGTGTTCGAGGGTGGATGGTTCGGCAAAGTGGTCAAGGACAAGCGCGAAGGGACGAGCAATGTGGGTTCTGTTGGCACGCTTGACGGCAAGAGCGCGGGGAATGCCACGAATGTCGTGACGGACTTCGTTCA
>JAKEEV010000095.1 GCA_022616395.1 Planctomycetia bacterium
CATGACGAAGAGGAGAGCAACCGATGAAAATTGTCCCCTTGAACGAAAAGATCGTTGTGGAACGGCTGGAAGCCGATGATAAGACGGCTGGCGGGATTATTCTGCCCGATACGGCCAAGGAGAAGCCGAAGCAAGGCAAGGTGCTGGCTTTGGGTGAAGGGAAGCCGCTCGACGAGGGCGGGCGGGCCAAGTTCCAGGTGAAGGTCGGCGATCGAGTGCTCTTCACGAGCTACGCGGGCAGCGAAGTGACCATCGATGGGAAGGAATTTCTGATCATGACTGAGGACGATATCCTCGCGGTCGTGGACTGACCAACCGGTGGTGTCTCGGTTTGGTTTTTTGTAGCCGGTCCGGGGTCACAGAGGCCGGCTACAGCTTTTTGTAGCCGGCCTCTGTGACCCCGGGCATTCGGTCAAACCGGGGTCGCAGACCCCGGCTACAACCAAACGGCGACACGCCCGACCAACGAGCGGACGAATTGCCGGGTTTGACCTACAATGGGGTAAGTGTGAGCCTTGCCCCATCCGGCTGAGACTTGGAAGGCTCACGCGAACTGGCCGTTTGTTTCGTCCCACCCCAAGATGCGGCCAGGATTCTAGCAATCCGATCTTCCTCTGACGAATGCCCTTGTGGTGTTCCCGTCCACTTTCTGTTCAGATTGTGCGGAAAACTCTTGCGAGACGAATTGAGCCGTTTATATTGTGAAACCTGTTCCGGTGTCTGGCCGGAATAGTTGCGTGCTTGGTGAATCCCGCGGTCAGTACCTGCTCCATTGTTCGGACGGGGCCAGGGTGGTGCCAGCACAAGCGCACGGTGCTTACGGCTCTCGCATGGCTACGAACATCTACGTCGGCAATCTCCCCTGGTCCACCACGACGGACGATCTGTACGCGATGTTTCAGCAGTACGGCGCCGTCACCCGCGCACAAGTCGTGACCGACCGGGAAACCGGCCGGTCGCGTGGCTTCGGGTTCGTTGAAATGGCAAACGAGGCCGAAGCCCAAGCCGCCATCGCCGCCCTGAACAACCAGCCAATGAACGGCCGACCGCTGACCGTCAACATCGCCAAACCGCGCGAAGGAGGCGGCAGTGGTGGAGGCGGAGGGCGCGGAGGATACGGTGGGGGCGGGCGCCGAGGCGGTGGCGGTGGAGGCGGAGGATACGGAGGCGGATACGGTGGAGGTGGCGGGGGAAGCGGGGGAAGCGGAGGAGGAGGCGGATACAGCGGCGGCTACGGCGGCGACCGCTATTGACTCTCCGCACTCGCGGATTCACACTTCCGCCTGTTCGGATTGAAGCTACAATCCTGAAAGCGCCTGGTAGGAGCTTCTTGCCGGGCGCGCGTTTGTTTTCGGTTCCTCACCGAGTTGGTCGGGAACCACAACCTTTACCGGAGGGCACATGGCCAAAGAAGAAGCAATTGAGGTCGAAGGCCGGGTGAAGGAAGCCCTGGCCAACACGCAATTCCGGGTCGAACTCGACATCGGAGGCGAGGTCATCGCGCACGTGTCGGGCAAAATGCGCAAGAACTTCATCCGCATCATCCCGGGGGATCGGGTCAAAGTGGAAATCTCGCCGTACGATCTCACCCGCGGTCGCATCACCTATCGCAGCCGGTGACTTGAGTCAAAGTTGCCAGATTGCGCGAAATTTTCTTGACGAATGGCCCAATTCTGGTCACCCTATCCACCCGTCGCCTGAAGGACGGGCGGCGTTTCGCATCTCGTGGCCAGGGAGGGTCACCTCAATGCTCGTTACCACCGAATCCAAGGCCCAGGGTTGGCGTGCAGTCGCGGTCTTTGATGACCGCGCCGACGCACTGTTGTTTGTCGGTCGCTCCTCCACTCACGTTCGCCAGCACTACGCCGAGGCGTTCGCCGAAGTGCTCGACGACGAGGAACGCGAACACGTCACCAGCATCCAGCTCCAACAGTGGAGCGGCGCACCCGACGCCGGTCGCTGGATCCTCAAGACAACACTGAAAGTCCCCGCGCCCGTCTCGAAACTCCGCGTCGCCGCGTGATCGAACCGCGAGCGAATGCGAACTTGCTTGCGAACTCCCGGCCGCTGTCGGAGCGTGACACGAGTCACGATTCGACAGCGGCCGGTACACTTCAGGGAAAAGACGAATCCGGGCAGCCCAGGAAGCTGATCGAAGTTCGCGAAAGGTTTCGGGCGTGACGGCAGTAATTGTGGTGATGATACTCGACGAATGATCGGCCCTCCCGCGGAGGAGCGCCACGAACTTCCACCTCAGGAGCGCCCATGTCCAAGTACAGCGGTCAATTGATCGTGGATGGATTCCGCCTCCAATCGGAGCGCCAGCGTGCGAAATTTCTCACGGACAAGGCGGCGGCTCACAACCCACCACTACCAACCGAGTCGGTGTTGTTCCCGCGCGCGGGACAGCCAGGGTTCCTGGCGGCCCGATTCAAACTGACTGCTGCACTCGGGAAGTTGGACAAACATTCGCGGCTGTATCTGATTGGTCACGGGAACTGGAAGGCTCAAACGCTCGGTGGAGACACTGCAGACACATGGGCAACGACTTTGGTGAATGGTGGACTGCCGCAAATCAAACTTGTGAGCGTCACGGGGTGTCAGGCCGGACGCGATCTTGGCTCAGCAGATGATCTGCGTGTGTTGTCCTCCGCGGACAGCTTTGCCTCCAAGCTCCACGCGAAACTCGGTGCGCTTGGCGTGAAGGTAGACCTATACGCCCGCGCCTATAAGGTCCGAATCCGGAGTGGAGGCCAGGGCCAAGTCCGCGGGTCCAAGACGACGGAGGGAACCTACCAGCGAGCGAACTCGAAAATTCTCTTCACCTGGGAAGGCGCCAAGCAAGTTCGGAAGTGGGTCGATTACACCGCGAAGGACGACCCGGATTCGTGGGTGGATCTCGACAGTTGGGTGTTCCTGCAAGAGATGGGCGGCCTGTAACTGCTTAAAGCGCGTCAGCGCTCATCGAGTTGCGGAGTAAGCTCGCGGAACAGGGGTTGCGCTTCCGCGACAGTGACACGTGACCGGCTGTGAAACGCTTTCCTCAGCGCTCTATTCTTCCCACTACCAAACACTGGCCGCCTTCGTACTCCAACGAGACAAGGCGGTCAGTATCTTTTCCGCCTCTCGCAAGCGCTCCAAGAGCATCAATGCCCACCGAGCCGACTCCACCCGCCACATCTCCACACACCGCCTGGGTCTGGGCGGTGCGCGGAGTCGTTGTTCTGTCAGCGATCGTGGCCGTGCGAGGGGCGATTCCCTTCGCGGGCGGATACAGCGACGGAAGCCGGCTCGCCGCAATCGAATCGCTCGGAGGACGCGGAACCTTCGCCATCGACGACTCCGTGTTTGTCGGCTTCCAACAACGCAACGATGGCCGACCGCCCGCTTACGATCCGAGCAGCCCTTACCTCACCTGGGGAACAAGCGACAGGATGTTCATCGGAGGGCACTTCTACTCCCACCATCCTCCCATTCCGATCATTCTCGCGGCGGGTCTCTATCGCGTGTGGCTTCTGGCGGGCGGGGCGAATGCCAATGATCGGCCGGACCTCTTCGTTCTCTGGATCACGATCACCACCGCGGGCCTTCCGTATGTCGTCGCGGTCTGGGGAATCGGTCGCCTGGGGCGCGTACTCGGACTTTCTGGCCTCGCGACGTTTCTCTTAACGTTCAGTTTCGCGTTCGCAACCGTTGCGGCGACTTA
>JAKEEV010000096.1 GCA_022616395.1 Planctomycetia bacterium
GTCTCACCTTCTAGATAGACTGCTCCGGCGGTACGCAAGATAACCCAGTAATGCTTGGCGAACCGCCGTTCGGCCGCGCCGATTCGCTCAGTCGTTCCAGCATCCAACGGGTGATTCTCGAATGTGTTTCGGGCTACCAACCGCAGCAGATCGTGTAACGAGTAGCGGTCGGCCTTCGGGTCGTACTGCACGAGGCTGCGGTCGAGTAAAGCGGTCAGTTCGTCGAGAGCCACAGTCTCGTTCAACGTGTCACCGGTCTTCAGATCACAGACTGAGGCTGCGGCTCTTACATCGAAATCGGCCGGGAAGACGGATAGCAATTGCCACCGTGCGGCCAACTCCGCGTTCTCGCGGACGAGTTCCTTCGCGCTCAGACCCAATACCGCCTCCACGTCGCGATCCGGCGTCTTGCCCTTCAGCCGTTCCAGGCGCTTCGATTCGTCCTGAAGGGCGGCGATGTACTTCGGCAGTGGCCAGTTCTCGTACAACCGGAGGAAGTCGCCAGCCACACGAAGGGCCAGCGGCAGGAATCCGCACAGTTCGGCAACTGCTCGCAGTTCATCGTCTGTTCCCTTCGCTCCGACGATACCGCGAAGAAGCGAAAGGGCTTCACCCGACAGCAGCACTCCAAGTCGGATCGATTCCACGCAGTCAAGGGCCAAGGCGTTCCGGCTCGTGACCACGAACGCAGTCGTTGGGTCGACTTCCAGCAACTGACTTACCTGCGCTTCGTCCTTCGCGTCGTCGAGCAGGATTAGCGCCTTCTTGCCCGCAAGTACGCGACGGTACAGCGGCAGTAGTTCGGCTTCCTCGTCGGGCAGCTTGCCCATTTCGGGGTGGAAGTCGCGGATGATGCGGGCCATTGCTTCAGCCGCGGTCATCGGGCGTTCGGACATCCCGCGAAGTTCGACGAAGAGTTGGGCGTCCGGGAAATGCTCCTTCACCATCCAACACGCTTCGATGGCGGTCTTGGTCTTTCCCACTCCACCCATTCCGCGAAGGGCTGACGACACTCCGACCGCACCGCCCGCGCCGCGAAGTCGGGCGGCGATCTGCTCGAGTTCGTCCTTGCGACCGGTGAAGTCCGGCAGTGACGGCGGAAGCTGGAACAGACCCCGACCAGCGCCCAACACCAGATTTGTGCTCGCCACCACCGACGCGAGGTGGTCTTTGAGATGCGGACGCGCTTCGATGATGACACCGACCAACTTCGCGGTCAGTCCGCGCTGCTCGCAGTATTCGATGAGATTGAAAACAACCTTCCGATAATCATCGCCACCGTCGATGTGATCGAGGGCGAGTTCCAAGCGGTGTTTCGTCAGTTGTCGGAGGTCTTCGTGCGAGAACGCCCCGAGGATTGCCTCTTGGAGCAGTTCGCGAGTGGCTCCGGTCAGGCGATTCATGTGGGCACCGGCGGTTGAAGTCGCGAAGACCCACCGCCCTTGCGGGCGGGGTTCGCCAGTCACGCGATACGGGTGTCATCATCGTCGGGCATGGGGCCGAGGTCGAAGATGTCGTCGAGCGGGTTTCGGCGCGGACGCGGCTTCTTGCCCGGCTTCGGTGGTGGCAACGGCGAAAAGCGGCCCAGGATCAATTCGATCACCCAGCATCCGCGAAGATGTTGCGGTTGTTCCTTCACGCCAAGCTCGGTACTGCGACAGTGGCGCAGAATCGCTTCCTCGTCGCAATCCGCGTCGAGCAGCGCGTCGGCCAGAATCACCATGCGGTCGAAGGCGCGATCATCGAAGATTCCGCGCGCGAGCAGAACCACATTCTCCGTGCGCCAGGCTGGCTCGAAGCGCGGAGCTTTGAACGGGTTGCCCACAATCTCGCGCAGGATGCGGCCGAGTTGCTTGCTCGCGGCTTTCGCGCGCTTCATCTCGGCCTCGAACTCGTCCTCCTCGGTTCGGTTCGGGCCTTCCTCAATCCGACGAACGATCTCGATGGCCTTCGATTCCTCCAGTCGCTTGTTCTTGGCACCCGCGGAGCGGTCGGCGTGTTCATCTCCTTCTTGTTTCAAGCGCAGCGCGTTACTGGCGGCTCGGTTGGCCCGCGTGCGGCTGCTTGTTGCTTGTTCCACTCGTGGGCGAATGAGGTCCAGCATCTGCTCATTCGGCTCGGTGAAGAGAATCCGAACAGCTTGAGCCGCTTCGCTCACCGCTTCGCCAATCCACTCGATGGCGTTGGCCGCGTGTCGGCTGGCGGCCTGGAAGAGCGGGAACGCGGGCGCGATCTGGTTGGGTCGCGTGAGGATTGGGTCGGTCTGAGTGGCCGCGTCCGGGTCGGCGGTTTTCACGATCTCGCGCTGGGCCAGTTCCGCGGCTCCCACCGCCTGCGGAACGGCCGCTGCGATCTTCCCCAGCCACTCTGTTCGTTGTTCGGCAGCCAGCGGCTCCTCGGAGCGTTCGGCCACGTCAATGGCTTGCCTCAGCACACCTTCGGGAAGGAAATCCCACAGTTTGCGGGCGTATGCCGCGGAGATCAGCACCCACTGACGCGGAGAGAGTCGATCCGCGACGAAGTCAAGCATCGCATCGCCGTCGGTGCCGGTCAGCCATTTCGTCTCATTCATGGGGAGAAGTCCTGAGCGCGAACCATTTGCAGATGTTGTAACTTATTCACGACCAAGCAGCAAATCCACAACCCAGTTCCCGAGGCAGTGTATCGGTGGGAACGCGCGGCAGCGGGCGAGCATGAATTCGTTGTCGCAACCGGCATCCTGAAGCGCATCAGCCAGAATGGGCAACGCGGAGTATTCGCCAGTTTCGTCCGCTTGCCGCGCGAGCGTCAGAACGGTGGACGTAAGCCAGTCTCGCTCCAGGCGCGTCGAACGAATCGCATCGCCCGGAGGCGGAAAGATGTCGCGCACCAGTTCCGCTTGATGCGCGCGGGCGCTGGCGAATGCCTGATTCCATGCGGTTTCCCACGCGGCGGTTGTCGGTCGACCGGGCGGAGCTGGCCCCGCGGCGCGCGTCGCGAGCGACTTCGCTGCCACACGAGCCGCTTCATGGGGATTCCACCCGCTTTCGTCCTGTGTCGGCTGGAATTGCGGACTGTACACCGCCGTCGAAGCCCACCCCGCAGCACACAGCGCGTGTTCCTGAAAGGTGACTGGGGCGAGCAACACCCGAACCGTGGCCGCCTGGAGATCCGATTTGCTTGCCTGTCCGTATGCGGCTCGCGCGGAGATCAGCACCGCGCTCTGGGCATCGGTAGGAAGCAAGTCCCAGACCATCCGGGCGCAGGCACACCCGAACAGCCGATACCGGCGGTCGTAAATCGCTCTTCGGCGCTGGCGCTCGGCGTCAGGTTTGTCTGTTACCCGTTCGAGTGGCCGAACTGCATTCAGCAACACGTCCGGGTTTGCGCTGGAGCGCCAGGAGTCTTCGGTCTGGGCTTGCGTGTCCACGTCGCGTCTTCCATTCGCGGTGCAGATACTCCAGTATATCTGACAGCAGAACGCCTTACAGGTTCAGAAGCCACCCTATGTCCAGTGATCCTGAACTTCCCGCGATGCTCGGCGGACCGGCAATTCGCCCGGAAGGGCCTCCCGTTTGGCCGCAGTTCGATGCGGATGTGCAAGCGGCTCTCGCGGATGCCATCGCGACTGGCACATGGGGACAGTATCACGGGCCGAACGTCTGCGCGCTGGAAGAAGAACTCGCGGAGTTCCACGAAGTGCCTCACGCGATCACTTGCGCCAGTGGAACGCTCGCTGTCGAAGTGGCCCTGCGAGCGCTTCGAGTCGGTCCCGGCGATGAAGTTGTGATGGCCGCTTACGACTACGAATCGAACTTCCTCACGATTCACGCCCTCGGCGCGAAGCCCGTCCTGATTGACGTTCATCCCCACAACTGGCAGCTCGACGAAACCAAGCTCGAATCTGCTTTCACCCCGCAAACGAAGGCCGCGATCTGCTCGCACTTGCACGGTGGGATCATTCCCATCCGGAGCGTGATGGAAGTCGCCCGCAAGCACAACGTCGGAGTGGTCGAGGACGCGGCTCAGGCTCCCGGCGCAACGGTGGAAGGCAAACCGGCGGGAACGTGGGGCGATGTCGGCACGCTGAGCTTCGGAGGTTCGAAGTTACTCACGGCCGGTCGCGGAGGCGCGCTTTTGTTCCGCGACGCGCAACTCTACCAGCGCGCGAAGACCTGGCTTCATCGCGGACTTCAGCAATGGGCACCGATGAGCGAATTGCAAGCCGCCGTGCTGCGCCCACAGTTACGCAAACTGAACGAAGCGACTCGGAGGCGATCCGAGAACGCCAACCGGCTGTTCGCTTCCCTGCGAGGCGCGGGTCCCGGCCTGAAGGAATTCGCGAGCGTCTCGGATGGGTGTTCGCCGGCTTACTACAAGGTGGGCTTCCAGTACGATCCCTCCGCGTTCGGCCTTCCGCGCGAGTTGTTCGTGAAGGCACTTCGCGCGGAAGGGATCGCGTTCGATGTGGGGTTCAAGGCAGTTCATGTCGGCCGTTCGCCATCACGCTTCTGCGCGGTGGGGGAACTGACTCACGCACTCGACGCACACGAACGCTGCGTGATGCTTCACCATCCAGTGCTCTCCGGTTCCCTCGCCGATGTTCAACAAGTCGCCGAAGCGCTGGAGAAGGTTCATCGAGCCGCTGTTGGTGGTGTGCAGTTTGGGTGAAGACTCGCGGCTCGCAGTTTCCGATAACTTCCACCGCTCGCAGCGAGTCGGTATCGTTGGGACGTTCCTTCGAGCGGGGTGTTTCATGTCCAAGACCGATAGCTCCCAACACCGACGCGACTCCTGGATCTGAGATTCGGCTCGTCTCGCGGGTGCGTGCATCTTGGGAAAGGGGCTTTCACGAAGCCCAACGATCTGGCCATCCTCATGGGTTTGAGCGGATCGTACGCGATGATGCCCGACGAAGCGGCAATCATCGAGTTCAGGGAGTCAC
>JAKEEV010000097.1 GCA_022616395.1 Planctomycetia bacterium
CGGACAACCAGGCGTTCCTGCTGCCGGAGGGTCACCATGAGCACCACTAATCCGCCTCCGGGTTCAGACCCGGTTCATGCTCTGGCTCCGAAGCAACCCGGATCTCCCCCGGCCGATGAATCGACCAGCGGAGCGCCCGCGCCGGAAGTCATCAAGCGCGGATACGAAGAGGATGTCTACGATTCCCGGAGCGTGATTAGCGTTCCGCTCATGGTCATCCTTTTCTTCGTGCTGGCATTCGGAACGGTCTCGATCATCTTCGCGTTCATGCGGACCGCGGACCCGGACCCCAACGCTCACCCCGCGGCCAGCGAGAGGAACAAGGCTCCTCTCAACGACCGCCTCAAGCGATACAAGCGCGGTGGTGAAGTCAATCAGCCCGGACTTGAACCAGCGCGTCAGCGCGCGGGGGACGCCCGAGCGATGCCCCAGCCCGAACTTCCCGGAGTGAACTCGCCGGAAATTCACCCCGAAGACCTGCGCGCAACCAAAGACCGTTACCCGGACCTCTTCAAGACCGAACCGGGCCGACTCGGACTCGATCAGGCGATGCAACTGAGCGACTCGGACCTCCGAGCGCTCTTCCCGGCCAAAGACGGACCGGGAGCGATACACTCTGAGCATCTGCCAACCGCTGCCAACGCCGGACGCGGAGCAGCAGACAGCACCGCCAAGCCGCCCCCTCTGCCACCTCTACCAGCAGGGGGTGGGAAGTGACTTCCGCCACGCGATTCACTCTTGTCGCAATTCCAGTCGCGCTTGCACTGGTGGTCGCGATGCCGATGCCGGCCTTCGCGGGCAATGATGGCGTTGTGCCCGCACACGACGTAACCAAAGGCGCGCGGCCCGAAGCGGGCATCGCCGAACAGATCGGCGCTCAGGTGCCGATGGACCTGGTTTTCCGAGACGAAAACGATCAGCCCATCGCGCTGCGCGATTGCATCGCGGGTAAGCCAACCATCCTGGTGCCGGTCTATTACCGCTGCCCGATGCTCTGTACGAAGGTGCTGAACGGACTGCTCGAAGCTCTCCGGGCAATGCCGAAAGACTTCAGCGCGGGCGAGCAATTTAATGTCGTCACGGTGAGCATGGACTTCAAAGAGCATGGCGAACTGGCGCGCGCGAAGAAACAGGTGTACCTCGCGGAGTACGGTCGGCCCGGAGCAGAGACCGGCTGGCGATTCCTCACCGGCACGAAGGAGGCCATCGCGATACTGCTTGGCACGGTCGGTTACCGCTTCGAGTTCGACAAGATGATGAAGGAGTACAACCACCCCAGCGGGCTTATCATCCTATCGCCTCACGGGAAGGTGACCCGCTACTTCTACGGCATCGGCTACAGCGGCGAGTCCGAGATTCCGGAAGAGTCCGAACTCTGGAAGGGAAAGCAGAAGCCGGAGTTGACGGAGTCGGAACTCCGCGAGCGCAAAAGTGGCGGCAGGCAGTTTACACGCCCTACCACCACACTGCGACTGTCTCTGATCGAAGCCGCGGAGGGCAAGGGCGGATCACTTCTCGACAAGCTCATGCTGATGTGTTACCGCTACGACCAGTTGCACCAGGGGTATTCGCTCAATGTGCTTCGCGCGGTGCAACTCGGCGGGATCGTGACGCTTCTGCTCGTTTGCGGAGGAGTGCTGATCGCGGTGAAGCGAGAAGGGTTGCTCGGAGTGCTCCTTCCGCGCGCGTTTCTGTTCGTGTTGGTCTTCGCGTGGATCAGTAGCCTGGCGGCGGCCGCTTACCTCAGAGTTGGTCTCAAGGGTATGACGTTGATCACCCTTGGGTTCTTGGCTGTGCTGGTCGTCCTGGTCACCGTCTATCGGAAGCGGTCGCGCCACACGGCACCGCCCGGCCCGCCCGATGGGCCGCATCACGCAATCTCCGCCGGGAGGACCGTATGACTACCTTCGGCCTCTTACCGATCATTCCCGAGCAGGCTTCTACACTCGCCGAGCAGTTCGAGTACCTGTTCTGGTACATCTCGATAGTCACGGGCGTTGTAGGGACGGCTGTCTACGCCGCGATGCTCTACTTCTGCGTGCGCTACCGTCGAGGAGCCACGACCGGTTCGACTCCGCGCATCCTTGGTTCGACGCGACTGGAACTGACCTGGACGGTTGTTCCGCTCATGGTATTCCTCACGTTCTACGCCTGGGGCGCTGCGGTGTTCAACTATGCGGCTCATCCACCCGAAGATTCGATGGAAGTCTTCGTCATCGGCAAACAGTGGATGTGGAAGGCTCAGTATCCCAACGGTCAGCGAGTGATTATCGGCGGCAATCAGCGAAACATGACTTCGGCCGAACGAGACAAGCTTGGCGCGCTCGTGTTGCCAGTCAACCGCCCGGTCAAGTTGACACTCATCTCCGAGGACGTGATTCACGACTTCGGAGTGCCCGCGTTCCGCTCGAAGATCGACGTGCTTCCCGGACGCTACACAAGCGTCTGGTATCACCCGACCAAGGAAGGAACCTACGACATCTTCTGCGACCAGTATTGCGGGCTGTGGCACTCGCTGATGGTTGGTCAGGTGAAGGTGGTCAGTCAGACCGAGTTCGATGACTGGCTGGCGGGATACAACCCACTTCAGGGAAGTGATAACGCCGTGGATGGCTCGCTGGCTCACGAGGGTCGGCAACTGTTCCTGAAGCTCAACTGCATCAAGTGTCATACGGGCAAGTCCGACAGCGAAGCTCCGATTCTGGAAGGATTGTGGGGAA